>DBGBSM010000304.1:0-11087 GCA_048468815.1 Parabacteroides sp. | reverse complement strand
AACATAAGCATGTTTTGAAAAAAAGCGTAGCATGAATTTGGTTAACAAACGTATATTTTCTTCGGAAACGAGGACAGGAGATAAAAGATACTCGTAAAACGTACCGATTTAACTGTTGTTGCGGCTGATTTCTTCTTCCGGGGCGGTTGGAAATAAAGTGTCGATTGTTTGTTTGATGGTTGTGTTTTGTGGATAAATAGCATGTGTGGATAGATTATTCGATTATATTGTCGGAAATATTCGAGTGATAGCTTTCTTTTTGTATTGGGTTAACTTCGCGAGAATCGCATATTCCGTATCCCGGTTCGGAAACGGACGGAATACGCTGCTCATGCCAGGGTTGTTTTGACAGATTGACATTTTGATAATCCGGGCTTGCGACGTCCTTGGCACGTTGCCGGCGGTTCGTTCGTGCCGGCGCAGTTTTACTTTCTACCGCTCCGAAAGAAAACCGGCCGGTACGATTCGCGTGCGACGAGCGGGGATGGCAGGTAACGGATACGTGGTCTATGAACGGATAACAGAAAAGTATCGCCGGTTTTTCCGCTTACCGCCCGATTCGTTTCCCTATCTCTGGAAATAATCGTATTTTTGACCGGTAAACCGCATACGAACCATGAACGAAATCGCTTGTTTCCTCCCGTTCCACAGTGCAGCCGTTACGGTGCCCGTGGCGCGTTCCTTGCAGCCATGCGCTTGTGTACACACCGTTAGCCTGCTCGGCGCCGAACCGCTTTCCTCGCTTCCCGAAGGATGCGAAGCGCTGGTTATCCCTCCGCTTACCGATACCCGCGCCCTGCAACGAATCGCGGCGGGCGTGGCGGCTCCCTATATCCTGCTTTGTACGCGCCCCGTGGCGTTCGCGTTCGGGCCGTTCGGCCTCGAGCGGATGCTCCGGATAGCCGTCGATACGGGCGCTCCGCTCGTGTATGCCGACTATTATACCCGGCGGGAAGGACGGACGGAAGCCTGTCCGCTCATCGATTGCCAGGCGGGAAGCTTGCGCGACGATTTCGATTTCGGGCCGTTGATGCTGTTCCGCACCGACGTGTTGGCGCAAGCGGTGGCCGTAATGGAACCGGAACTCCGGTACGCCGCGTTGTACGACCTCCGGCTGCGGGTAACGCAACACGCGGAGCCGGTGCATATAAACGAGTATCTGTATACCGTGACCGAGGCGGAAGAAGAAACGGGCGGCACTACGTTGTTCGCGTATGTAGACCCGCGCAACCGCGCCGCGCAAATCGAGATGGAGGCGGTCTGCACCGGGCACCTCAAACGAATCGGCGCCTACCTGGAGCCGGTGTTCCGGGAGGTGGAGCCGGATGCCGAAGGTTTCCCGTGCGAGGCTTCGGTGATTATTCCCGTGCGCAACCGGGTGCGTACCATCGACGACGCTATCCGCTCCGTGCTGAAGCAGGAAACGCGGTTTCCCTTCAACCTGATTATCGTGGATAACCATTCTACCGACGGCACTTCCGAAGCCATCGCCCGCTATACGGCCGACCCGCGCGTGATTCACCTCGTGCCCGAACGTACCGGCCTCGGTATCGGCGGCTGCTGGAATACCGGGGTGCACCACGCCCGCTGCGGCAAATTCGCCGTGCAGCTCGACAGCGACGACCTCTACAGCGACGAACATACGCTGCAAAAAATAGTCGACGCCTTTTACGTCCAGCGCTGCGCCATGGTGGTGGGCACCTACCGGATAACCGATTTCCACCTCCGTACCTTGCCTCCCGGCGTAATCGACCACCGCGAGTGGACGCCGGAGAACGGCCGTAACAATGCCTTGCGCATCAACGGCTTGGGCGCTCCCCGGGCGTTCTATACGCCGCTGCTGCGCGAGCTGAACTTTCCCGACACCAGTTACGGCGAGGATTATGCCGTGGGGCTGGCCGTTTCGCGCCATTACCGCATCGGGCGCATCTACGACGTGTTGTACCTGTGCCGCCGCTGGGAGGATAACTCGGATGCGGCGCCCGACCGTGCGAAAACGAATGCCTATAACCTGTATAAAGACCGTATCCGCACCTGGGAACTGAAAGCCCGGATTGCCTTAAACCGCGCCCGATGAAGAATAAGGTAGAGGCTGGCTGCACGCCTGCCGCACCACCGAACGAATCCGTTACCCTGAAAATGAAAAACGAATCGACCCCATCCTCGATGGACAACTTGCCTCTTGAACAACCCGCAGCCTCCGGGCCGGCCGGCAAGATAAACTCCGCCCGCGCCCTGGCCTTGCTCGACGGGCAACTCGCCGACTGGGAAACGGCCCGCGCCAATTACCAGGCGCTCGGGCAGGTAAGGATAAAAGAATTTCCCGGAGCCGGCGGCGGGGTAACCGTACAGTTCAATCCCGCCCGCATCCGCTCGTCGGCCGCCCGCATCGACGCCGCTTCGCTGCGCGAACGGAACTGTTTTCTGTGTCCGCCGCAAGTGCCTCCCCAGCAACGGCAACTCCCCTTCGGCGAACGCTACTGGCTGATGGTGAACCCGTTCCCCATCTTCCCGCAACACTTTACCATCCCCGCGCGGGAGCATGTGCCCCAGCGGATAGCCGGGCGCTACGGCGAGCTGCTCGATATGGCCGCGTGCCTGGAACGCTTCGTGCTGTTCTACAACGGGCCGAAGTGCGGAGCGTCCGCCCCCGACCACATGCATTTCCAGGCCGGCAATCAAGGATTCCTTCCCGTGCAGCAGGCGTGGCGCGAAACCGCGACCCCGCTGGCCGTTTCCGGCGAAGCCGCGCAACTCTATGCCTTTACGGCCGGCGCCCGGCGAGCCGTCGTTATCGTAACCGGCGATAAAGCCGCTTCCGAAGCCTGGTTCGACCGCCTGTACGGGCTGCTGCCCCGGTTCCCGGGCGATAGCGAACCCATGCTGAACCTCTTGGCCTGGCGCGAAGGCGCGCAGTGGATTACGATGTTGTTCCCGCGGGCGAAGCATCGCCCGTCGTGCTACGAGGTGCCGGGCGAAGCGAACTTGTTATACAGCCCCGCTTCGGTGGATATGGGCGGCGTGTCGGTATTGCCCCGCGAGCGGGATTTCGAAAAGGTTACCGCGGCCGTGCTCGAAAAGGCATTCGAAGAAGTTTGTTTCCCGGCGGCGGCCTGGAACACGTTGTTGAACGAATTAACCGGAGGCCGATAACCCATGAAACCGGAAAAATATTCCCCCTGGAGCTGGATTCCCGCCCTCTATTTCGCCGAAGCGCTTCCCTACGTAACCGTGATGACGCTCTCGGTGATCGTGTACAAGCGGTTTGACGTTCCGAACACGTACATCGCGTTGTTTACCAGCGTGCTCTACTTGCCGTGGGTAATCAAGCCGTTGTGGAGCCCGTTCGTGGATTTGCTTAAAACCAAGCGGTGGTGGGTGCTGGCCATGCAGTTGCTTATCGCGGGCGGCCTGGCGGGCGTGGCGTTCGCGTTGCCGGCGAGCTTTTTCTTCCGGGCTACCCTGGCGGCGTTCTGGTTTATCGCCTTTTGCTCGGCTACGCACGACATCGCGGCCGACGGTTTTTATATGTTGGGGCTCGACACGCACAGGCAGGCCTTTTTCGTAGGTATCCGCAGCACGTTTTACCGCATCGCCACCATTGCCGGCCAAGGCTTGCTGGTGATGCTGGCGGGTTGGCTGGAGGAGCATCCCGAGGCGCTCGCTTTCGTGCAACCGTTTCTGGGGCGGCTTTACGGCGGCGTATCCGGCTCGATACCTCCCGTACCGATGGCTTGGGCGGTTACCTTCGTGTTGCTGGCGGCGATGTTCGTTTTGTTTTTCGCCTACCATGCGGCCGTGCTGCCGCATCCCGCTGCCGACCGGCCCCGGAAGGCGTCGTCGGGCAGGGTGTTGTTGAACGAGTTCGTGGAAATGATCGCCTCGTTTTTTTTGAAAAAACAGGCCGGCACCGCCGTGTTGTTTATGTTGCTTTACCGGTTTCCCGAGGCGCAATTGGTGAAGCTGGTCACGCCTTTCCTGCTCGATTCGCGTGCGGAGGGCGGCTTGGGGCTTACCACGTCGCAGGTGGGATGGACGTATGGCAGCGTAGGCATTGCAGGCCTGGTGGCAGGCGGCATCATCGGGGGCATCGCGGTGGCTCGCGACGGCCTGGGCCGGTGGCTGTGGCCGATGGCGCTGAGCATCACCGTGCCGAATATCGTATACGTATACCTCAGCCTGGCGCAGCCCGAGAGCCGCTGGATTATCGACGGGTGCGTGCTGGCCGAGCAGTTCGGCTACGGGTTCGGTTTCACGGCGTACATGCTGTTCCTTATTTATTATGCCCGCGGGGCGTACCAAACGGCGCATTACGCTTTCGGTACGGCATTCATGGCGGCGGGCATGATGTTGCCGGGCATGGTGGCCGGCTGGTTGCAGTCGGTGTTGGGATACAAAGGTTTTTTTATATGGGTGATGCTCTGTTGCGCGGTTACGTTAGTGGTAACGGCGCGGCTCCGGGTAGAGCCTGCATTCGGTAAAAAAGAAAAATAGCGATGGGTATATTGATAGCCGATGGCGGTGCCACGAAAACCGCCTGGGCGCTGGTAGAGGGAGGTAATATCGTGTTCCGGGCGGATACCCGGGGCATCAATCCGTACTTCCAGACGGGTGAAGAAATCGGGCGCGAGCTCACGGAGAGCCTGTTGCCGTTGCTGCGCGAGGCGCCGTGCCGCCCGGAACGGGTTTGTTTTTACGGCGCCGGCTGCGCTTTTCCCGATAAAATAGCTTTGGTGCAGGAGGCTGTGGGCGGTTGCCTGGGCGTTCCGGCCGAGGCGGGTAGCGATTTGTTAGGGGCAGCGCGCGGCTTATGCGGGCGCGAGCCGGGCATTGCGTGCATCCTGGGTACGGGCTCCAACTCGTGTATGTACGACGGCAACGGCATCGTGCAATCGGTTTCTCCGCTCGGCTTTATCCTGGGCGACGAGGGGAGCGGCGCTTTCTTAGGCAAGCGGTTGGTGGCCGATTGCCTGAAAAACCGGTTGCCGTCCGGGGTGAAGGAACGTTTTCTGGAACGGTTCGGCCTTACGCCGCAAATCGTCCTGGAACGGGTGTACCGCCAACCTTTCCCGAATCGTTTCCTGGCGGGATTATCGGTATTTTTAGGCGAGAACCGGGAGGTGCCCGAGCTGCGCGCGCTGGTGATAGACAGCTTCCGCCTGTTTTTTACCCGCAACGTGCAGCAGTACGACTATGAAAAGTATCCGGCGCATTTCACGGGCTCGGTGGCCTGGCATTACCGTGAGCTGGTGGAAGAGGCGGCTGCGGCGTGCGGCGTGCGCACGGGGCGTTTTATGCAGTCGCCGCTCGAAGGGCTGGCGGCGTTTCATGCGGAGTAACCGGATGGGGCGTATCCGCCGTGAAAAACTCTGTTTCCGCAGGCCGGCAGCACGGGATGCGGGGAGGCGAAAGGGATGGACGGGATAGATACACGCCGGTTTGCCGGAATTTTGTGCCTCAGCCGACTCCCTGGGAAATAAACGCTTTGATTTCTTCTTCGCTCGGCAATTGTATTTTGTATTTCTGTATGAAAATACGTGGGTCGAGCCCTGCCGTGGCATAGCGTACCAACGTATCGCCTTTTTCGGTACACAGCAGGATGCCGATGGGGGCGTTATCGTCGGGTTGCATCACTTCGGCCTTGAAGTAATTGAGGTACATGTTCAGTTGGGCGGCGTATTCGTAACGGAATTTGTTTAATTTCAGCTCCACGAGGACATGGCATTTCAGTATACGATGGTAGAATACGAGGTCGGCGAAAAAGTAGTCGCCGTCGATTAAAATACGTTTTTGGCGCGCTTCGAAACAGAAGCCGTGTCCCATTTCCAGCAGGAAATTTTGCAAGTTGTCCAGAATCGCTTGTTCCAGATCGCTTTCGGTTAGCATGGCCCGCTCGTTCAAACCTAAAAATTCCAGTGTAACGGGGGTGTTGAGTATATCGTCCGGCTTGAGGGGCGCCGCATGCTGCTGCACCAGTGCCGACAAGGCTTCTTTATTTTTGGACAATCCGCTGCGCTCGTAATACGACGAATCGATCTGGCGCGCTAATTCTTTATACGACCAACATCCCCGGATAGCCTCCATTTCATAGAATGCACGCTTCACCGGATTGTCGATGGAGGCTATCAGCGACAGATTGGAATAAGAAAGTTTATGGAATAATTTGTCGGCCGGTATTTCCCATGCTTGCCTGTAGGTGGATTCGGCGGACGACATCCGCCGAATTTCCGCAACAGACGATTCGGCGGATAGCATCCGCCGGATGGGAGCTGCCAGTTCCGGCGCCACCGCATGGGTGCCGGTTCCCGACAGGATGTAACGACGGATTTCATTTTTCAGTTGCGGATAAATCAGGTATAAACGCCTGAACTCACGGAAACGCCTTTCGTTCAAGCCTTTCATGTTCAAACGAAGTTCCAGCTTCTTGAGTAACTGTTCTCCATAGGCGGCACGGTCGTCGCCGTTTTGTTCGAACTCTATAATGTAATAGCCTATCAACCAGTTTCGGGAAGTTAAAGCCAAATTTACGGAATGGGCGGCCTGGGCTTGCAACGTGTTTTGCACCAGGTGGATGCGGTTAACTAACGATTCGAAGTTCATAGTCGGGTTCTTTTTGCAAAGATAGGCTTTTTATTTTTTACAGGGAAAATAAAAGGAAACGAAAAACCGGCCGCAGAAGTAAATCCGTTCGGCGTTATCTTGTTATTCTTCTACCGCCCCCCTCCGGGTTTCTTTCCCTTCCCGTTCCTATCTTTGGCTGCCGGTTGTCAGGCTACGCGGCGGCACTTGCCGACAGGCTGTCGCTGAACCGGAAAGGCCGGTAAGCGGTTTAACAAGTAAAATGAATGATCGATGGCAACGTTCAAAGTAAAATTGAGGCTTTCCCAGCTGGACGGGAGAGCGGGAGGATTGTATTATCAGGTGATACACAACCGGGTAGTAAGGCAGATAAAAACCGGGTACAAGGTGTTCCCCGCCGAGTGGGACGCCGGCGCCGCCGAGTTCGTACTGCCTGTGCGGGATGAGAACAGGAAAACGTATGTGGAGTCGTTGAAAGAGAAAGTGGCCTGGGATATGAGCCGGTTGCAGCGCATCGCAGCGGCGTTCGAGCGGAAAAGGCAGCCTTACGGCGCCGACGACGTGGTGGAAGCCTTCCGCTACCGGAAGGAAGGCGATTCGTTGTTCGCTTTTATCGAAAAGCTCGCCTTCCGGTTGCAGCAGTCGGGGCGCTTGCGTACCGGCGAAACCTATAGAGCTGCGTTGCATAGTTTTATGCGTTTTCGCGGCGGCCGGGACGTGCTGCTCGACGAGGTCGACTCCGATTTGATAACCGCCTACGAGGCTTACCTGAAAGCGGAAAACGTAAGCATGAACACCGTTTCGTTTTATATGCGCATCCTGCGGGCCGTATACAACCGCGCCGTGGAAAACGACCTCGTGGAGCAGTGCCATCCGTTCAGGCATGTGTACACCGGCATCGAAAAAACCGTGAAACGGGCCGTGCCGCTCAAAATAATCCGCCGCATCAAGGAGCTCGATTTCACGTATTACGCTTCGCTCGATTATGCCCGCGACATGTTCCTGTTCAGTTTTTACACCCGGGGGATGTCGTTCGTGGATATGGCTTTCCTGAAAAAGAACGACCTGGTAAACGGCATCCTGTCGTACCGCCGGAAGAAAACGGGGCAGTTGCTCTTTATCAAGTGGGAGCGGTGTATGCAGGCAATCGTCGATAAGTATCCCGAAAACCCGTCGCCTTACCTGCTGCCCATTATCCGGCAGGCCGGCCCCGGCGAGCGGGTGCAATATAAAAACGCCGGCGCACTCGTAAACCGCCGGCTGAAGGAGGTGGGTGAGAAAGCCGGCCTTTCCGTGCCGCTTACCATGTATGTGGCGCGCCATTCGTGGGCGAGCATCGCCAAGAGCAAGAACATACCGGTTTCGGTAATCAGCGAGGGGATGGGACACGATTCGGAAACCACTACGCTTATTTACCTCACTTCGCTGGATAGCACCGTGGTGGACAAGGCCAATAGATTGATTCTGAGCGAGCTGTAGCGGGGAAAACGTTCCGGCGGCCGAAAGTCGAACCGGTTCTTGCCTGCTAAAATGAAATGTAGTACCTTTACAGACTGAAAATCGAATGGTTACGGCGTATGAAGCGTTGGCAGAAGATAACCGGAGTAACTTTAACAGGGGTATGGATTGCGGTACATCTATCGGTATGGATCGATACGGCGTTGTTCCAAAAATTCAACTTAAATTCTTGTTGCGGCGAACGCACGGAAGCCTCTTTCAGCCGGTTGAGCGATGCAGTCGTTTCGCGCTTCTCTTGGTACGAGGCTTTATCGATTGCCGATTGCGTTGTAATCGTTTTGCCGGTTGGCTGTTTGTGGCGGAAAAGTGCCGGCCCATGAAACCGGATGACGGACGATTGGGTAAAAAGTCGCTTCGTTTTTCCTTTTTTATCTACCTTCGCTTCTGCCGGAAAATAAAAACGATACCTGATGAAAACACGTACGATTTTGCTTTGGGCCGCTCTGTTGATTGCGTTCGACCAAGGAACCAAGTGGGTAATCTACCGTTGGTTTATGGAGGTAAGATGCGAGTTTATTCCGGGCCTTATCGGCTTCCGGCCGGTTTTTAACAGCCGATACAGTTTTGTAAATTCCTTGGTGTGCGAGTACGGCGGTGTCGGTGCCGGGTTGTTGTTCCACCTGGCGTTGTTTACCGTTATCTGGGTATTTTTGTGGCAATTATACCTGTTTTACAAGCGTTTCGCTCCGGATAACCGGCTGCTGGCTATTTCCATGATTTTTCAGGTGGCGGCTTTTGCCTCGGCTTACCTGAGCATTTTGTTTTGGGAAAAGGGGGTGCTCGATTTTCTGTATATCGTGCCCACGGGGTTTATCGTATGCGATTGGAAGGATATATATGTGAATTGCTTTTGTGTTTTATTTATACTCGGTACCCTGCTTATCGCTTCGAAACATAAAATCCGCCTGAAAGACATAACGGATTATTTCAAGGAGCGGGCTTGCCTGCTAAGCGCCTTCTTTCGCCGGCATAGAAAGAGATAAGCTGCTCGAGAGCAGGAAGGAGGGGATGCTTTCCGCTTTTGCGCGCCGTGCCGGGCACAGTGCGGAGCCTGCTTCGCCGGAACCGGCTCCATGCAGTACCGTTCGTATTTTCTTGTCCGGCAAAACCGTATCCTTAGCTTACGGATATATATCCGCAGGCTAAGGATACGGTTTTCGTGCTTGCAAAATCATTTTTTGTTGCGTATGGAAAGAAAAATTTCGTGTGCGTCGGAGCCGAAGTACCTATCGGCGAATCAACACGGCGGCGCCGGAACGCAGAGAAAAGTAAACTGCCGGCCGCTACCCGCACCGCCCGGGAAGGAACCGCCCCTAATGTAACTGTATCTCCCGGATCACCTCAGCCTCCGCAAATTCGTTCAGGCTCTTTACCAGCCGGTCGCGGCAAAGCGACAATTCGCTGCGCAGTACCGCCGATGCAAGGCTTACGTGCAGCACCCCGTCGCGCACGTACGCCTGCTGCGTATAGCGCGCCACCGTATCGCCCAGCACCTCGCGCCAGGCCCGCACGATGCGGATTTCCAGTATTTTCCGGTGCAGTACCGGGTTGAGCGTCATGACCTCCCGGAGCACTTCGCCCAGCGATTGGCTATTCGTTCGTTTCATCGCCTCCCCCTATCGGTTTCACCTCGCCGTGCTCCACCTCGAACAACCGGTAATCGTCGTTTACCGCCGCCACGATTTCGTCGAGGTACTTCCGGTTCGTGTCGGTAATGAAAATCTGGCCGAACCCGTCGCCCGAAACCAGCTTGATAATCTGTTCCACCCGCAATGCGTCCAGCTTGTCGAAAATATCGTCGAGCAGGAGAACCGGCGTCGTTTCGCCCTTTTTGTGCAAGAAGTCGAACTGAGCCAGCTTCAGCGCAATCAGGTACGTTTTGTTTTGCCCCTGCGAGCCCACCCGCCGGATCAGGCAATCGTCGAGCTTCATATCCAGTTCGTCTTTGTGTATGCCCGACGACGAGTATCCCAGCACCCGGTCGCGCTCCCGCGTACGCGCCAGCTTGGCAGCCAGGTCGGGCTCGGCGGCCAGTTGCGACAGGTATTGCAGCCCCACCTGCTCCGACGACTGGCAGATAAACCGGTAAAAATCGTCGAAGATAGGAACGAACTCGCTTACGAACCCCATCCGTTTCTCGAAAACGGTACGCCCGTACCGTTCCATTTGCAACTCCAGCACCTCGTACAGCGAAGCGTCGGTTTCTTCCCGCTTGAGCAACGCGTTGCGCTGTACCAGCGCCTTGTTGTACTGAATCAGCGCATGCAGGTATTGCTTGTCGTGCTGCGAAATAATCACGTCGAGGAACCGGCGGCGTTCTTCGCTGCCTCCGCGTATCAAATCCACGTCGGCCGGCGATACCGCCACCAGCGGCAGCAGTCCGATATGCTCCGACAACTTGTCGTACTCCTTCTTGTTCCGCTTGAACTGCTTGCGCTGCCGGCGCTTGAGCGCACAGAATATTTCCTCGGTGCGCCCCTCATATTCGTACTCGCCTTGCAGCACGCACAGCTCGTTGTCGTAGTGAATCAGTTGCGAGTCGGGCGTATTGAGAAGGCTCTTGCAGAACGACAGGTAATGGATGGCGTCGAGCAGGTTCGTTTTTCCCATGCCGTTATTCCCGAAAAAACAGTTTATTTTCGGCGAGAAGCCAGTTTCGGCTTGCAGAATATTTTTATAATGAAGAATCGAAAGCTTTTTCAGTATCATCAGTTCCGTATTTATATCTGTAAGGAATCGGGAACGCCCTATCCTTCCCGTTTCTGTTACGAATCCCGCAGCGGCGCCGGCCGGTCGCAAAAGAAAGGTTACCCGTTTATGCCGGTGCGTTCTTCAGCAAAGACCAGGCGCGGCGGCGGGTTTTCCCGGATATGCCGGCGCACCGCGCAACCTGTGCTTTTTCCCAAGCAAAGTTACGATAAAAACGGCGCCGGTGCAAATAGCCCATCCCCTTGTGTTCCGAAAAAATATAGGCGAAATATGGTGTATAT
>DBGBSM010000303.1:0-1827 GCA_048468815.1 Parabacteroides sp. | reverse complement strand
CTTAAATACATTTATTCAGCACACATGTCCATGAAAAGAAACACTGTCAACCTGCTGGGCATCGGAATTTCCATGCTAACGCCCTGTTTGGTTTCCGCCCAGAAAAACCGCGAGGCCAAGCCTCAGCAACCCAACGTTATTTTTATTTATGCCGACGACTTAGGATACGGCGACCTGCAATGCTACGACGGTACGCAGGTAGAAACGCCGAACGTAAACCGCCTGGCGGCCAACGGCATCCGGTTTACCAACGCACACGCTACCGCCGCCACGAGCACGCCTTCGCGCTACTCCATGCTTACGGGCGAATATGCCTGGCGCCGGCCGGGTACGGATATTGCGGCCGGAAATGCGGGGATGATTATCCGCCCCGAGCGGTATACGCTGGCCGATATGTTTAAAAACGCAGGCTACTCTACCGCCGCCATCGGCAAATGGCATTTGGGGCTGGGCGACAAAGAAGGAGAACAGGACTGGAACGCTCCGTTGCCTACGGCGCTGGGCGACATCGGGTTCGATTACTCGTATATCATGGCCGCCACGGCCGATCGGGTGCCGTGCGTATTTATCGAGAACGGCCGGGTGGCGAACTACGACCCGTCGGCTCCTATCGAAGTAAGCTACCGGAAACCGTTCCCGGGCGAGCCGTTGGGCAAAGACCATCCGGAACTGTTGTATAACCTGAAGCACAGCCACGGCCACGACATGGCTATCGTAAACGGCATCGGCCGCATCGGTTACATGAAGGGGGGCGGCAAGGCGCTGTGGAAAGACGAGAATATCGCCGACTCCATCACCACGCATGCCATCGACTTTATCAAGCGGAACAAAGACAAGCCGTTCTTTATGTATTTCGCCACGAACGACGTACATGTGCCGCGTTTCCCGCACGACCGTTTCCGGGGGAAGAATCCGATGGGCTTGCGTGGCGACGCCATCGTGCAGTTCGACTGGAGCGTAGGCCAACTGATGGCTGCATTGGATAAATTGGGGTTGACCGAGAATACGCTGATTATCCTTTCGAGCGATAACGGCCCGGTATTGGACGACGGATACGACGACCGCGCGGAAGAGCTGGCCGGCGACCATAAGCCCGGCGGCCCGTTACGCGGCGGCAAATACAGCGCCTTCGAAGCGGGCACCCGCATCCCGGCTATCGTAAGCTGGCCGAAAGAGGTAAAGAAAGGGGTGGTATCGGACGTATTGGTTTCGCAAATCGACTGGTTCCGCTCGCTGGCCGAAGTTACCGGCGCACGCTTGCCTAAGGGGGCGGCTCCCGATAGCTACAACCGGCTGGGCAACTGGCTGGGCAAAGACGCCACCGACCGTCCGTGGGTAATCGAGCAGGCTTCGGACCATACGCTCTCGGTTCGTACCAAAGACTGGAAATACATCGAAACGAGCTACGGCGGCCCGATGATTCCGTGGGGCCCGAAAATCGAAACCGGCTACAGCAGCGAACCGCAATTGTACGACATGCGGAAAGTAAACGAACAGGAAAACGAAGCGCTGGCGCATCCCGAAATCGTTTACCGCTTGCAGGGTATCCTGAAGGATGTACGCAACCGGCAAATCAACGGTTTATAACGAACCGGCTTTTTTTACGGTAACCGTCGCCGCTGCCTTTCACGGGGTAGCGGCGATGTTGTTAACGAGCCTTTCTTATACCAAACCCCAAGCCGGTTGCCGGGTAAAATAATCCGGTTTTTCATTGTGCGGTTAAACAACTATTTTTACATTTGTTCCATGAAGGAACGAAGATAGGCAGCACTTCGGCATAATCCAAGCGGAGCTTTGTTTCTGCTCCCGGTTTGCACTATCTGGGTA
>DBGBSM010000302.1:0-3916 GCA_048468815.1 Parabacteroides sp. | reverse complement strand
CAATAGCGGGCTTTCTTGCGGAAAAGCGATTCGGGTTACTGCATAAATTTCCTTTTCTTCGAGCCTCTGCAGAAACTTCCGGCGGCTTACTGCTTGCCCGAGTATTTTTTTCAACCGGGCGGAGAAGGCTTTCCTGGTAGGTACCGGTTCTTCTTCCGGTAGAACCGACAAAAGGAAAGGAGGTATGGAAACCGGTGCCGTACCATCCTGTGGTAACGGCAGGGCCGAAGCGGGTATCTTCCCGTCGGTTAGGGAACCGTTTTTCCGGGAAGTATCGTATTCGGCTCGTATATCGGTTAATAGCCGGATAAGTTCCGGAATTTCTATCGTATTTTGTGTAACTTGCCTGATGCCGGCAGTAAGCAACAGCACTAATTCACCGGCTTTTATTCCGTAATGGGCAGCCAACTCGCTTATTGTAGCGCGCAACAGTTGTTTTTTATCGGTATATCCTTTTCCCGTATGCCACAAATAGGTAAAAATAACCATCCATACGGTGTCCCGGTATTCTTTTTTAAAGATAGACGGACGATGTAACCGGCTATGCGATGCGATAAGGAACCGGCTGTAGGAAACCACGAATTCCGGCTCTCCCGAAGCGGTGAGCATCACTAACTTTTCAAGTAACATGTCCGGCAACTGCATGATAAGACGACGGCGTACGGTTTCCAGATATCCTTTGGAAAGTAAAAAATGTTTTACCCCTTCCGGGTCGTCGGTCAATGTATGCGTCAGGGTATCGGGGAAGGCTTCTTTTACTTGTTGTACGTCCCACCGGTGATATCCGTGTAACAGGTAATACACCACCGCTTCGGACCGATGCAGGATAGAAACTGCTTTTTGTTTGATAGCGGAATTGTGCAGTCGGATGTATTCGCCGAACGCCTTTTTCAACTTTTCCGCCAATATTTGCGGAAATCGCTCGTAAAAACTCTCTTCATGGATGGTGCCTAAATCCAACTCGAGCGATTCTACAGTGATAATCTCTTCGGGCGTGTCGTAAAGAGAAAGAATGTCGTCGGTTACTTTTTCGAATGCGATACGGCAAAAATCATCCCATTGCCCGTATAGATGCCGGGCAAACAACTCGTTCCGGGTATGGAAATCGAAAGATGCTTTGCCGATGGTGATCATTGGATTATATCTTTTATTTTGTTCATAATCGATGCGGCGGCCGAAGAGTTTCCCTGAGCGTATTTCCGTCGCCAGTCGCTCCAGTTCAGTTCGAACTCCCACAATGTTTTCATGTCGAGCCAACGAAAAATCACCTCGATATGAGCAGGTAAACGATTTAAAATGAAATTCTCGAAAGTCTGCCGGAAATGCGGAATCGACATCCGGGACGACCAGTCGGGTAAAACAACTGTTAACCGGAACGGTTCCGGTTCCGGAAAATAAATGTGTTCCACCATATAAAGCGTCTCGCTTTTCCGGTTCATCGCTACTAAAAATAAACGGAGCCGGTTCGCCGCTTCGATAAGCTCGTTCTTATCTGTAAAATGGCCTAAGTTAATGTAGGCGTGCGTGTCGTTTATCTCAAAAACCAATATGTAATCGTCTTCTTGCCGGATGCGGATGATTTTATAATTTTCCAGGTGAATTCCTTCATGGAACAACGATTCGAACAAAACCGTACTATGCAGAAGCGGGAGTTTCATGCGCAGCTCTTCGTAGTGTACATCCGTATAAGAAACCGCCACATAAGGTACCTGCTCCATGTTGTCCGCTTCGAGTAAATTATCCGGCATGATGGTATATTTTATTTCCCGCTCCCTCTCCCCGAAAAACGTGCCGTCCGGCACCAGGCTTATGTTGTATACCGGAAATAAATTCCCTATCGCATGTCCTTCGTCGCATTCCCATCCCAGTAACGTGGTTATGTAGGTTTTTATACCCGGTACGTTCCGGGCATCCCTTCGTCCGTACATATTGCACGCTCTGAAACGGTTGTATCCCCAGGCCGGCGCGTTTTTCAGAAATTCGATGCGCCGGAAAAGCGTTTCTTCCGGTACTTCGTCGTAGTAACTGAATTCCGGATTGTAACACAAACGGCTGTCTTCGCCGTACAGCTTGTCCCACATATCGGCCAGCCGTTCTTTTTGGTACAAGCTTGTTCGTTTTTCCCAGGTAGCCATCACCTCTTTATCGACCAGCAGATTCCATAAGACGGACGCATCGTTAACCGGCGGAATTTTATTTTTCGGAAACGAAGCCTTTTGCGATAAAAGCGTATATACCTCTTTCAACTCTTCCAGTCCGCGGGCGAAAATAAGGTCGAACAAAAGCAGGTAAGCCTTCAGTTGCATAGCTTGTCCTTTCCGGGAGGCCGGCTCGTAGGCCGAAAGTCCTTCCGCTCCGATTCCGTATAGAGCCGGGAAGTCTTCTTGTATCGTATCGTGTTTGTAAATGGAATGGTAATTACCTTCGGGTGTAGCTAATTCCAGTTTTTTATTTTGTTGCCGGATTCGTTGGCCTTTATGGCGGAAGTAGAAAGCCCTTACCTGATTTGCTAACTTATCGGGTGCTACGGTTACGGGCGTATTGTCGGCCCAGAGATGTACTTTCATCTCTTCCGGGGCGGTAGGAACATGCACCGAATAAAAGTTGTGAAACGTATTGATAATCCTGCCTTCCCGGTCTTCCAGATGGAATGATTGCACGGAGATAACGCCCGGTAGGGAAACGATATGCCGGTATAACCCGGCTTTCGTTGGAACGGCCGATTCCGGAAAATCGATTTGTAATCCGTTTTCCAGCGGACCGTCGAGCCATTCGTCGGGCGGTATATTATGATAATCCATCGCATCCGGATAGTGATACAACGGATAGCCGGCCAGATAAGCATGGGTATCCCAGTAAATCCGGGCTAATAAATCCAGGCTGTCAGCCTCCGGCTCTATTTGGATTTCGCCGTGCATTACCAGGTTTTCCCGTTGTATGAATTCGATCGTTTCCACCTCCTCGCATAAATTCCGCTTCGTATGATAGAGTCTGGCGATTTTATTTATCAGATCGTCTTGTTCGTTTTTTTCGCAGTAAAGCGATGCTTCCACCTGAATACGGTATTTACCGGTATACCGGTTGCCGGTAGCGACCGGTACGAACCAGATATTTTCTATATCCGGTAAAACATTCAGAAAATATTTCCGGTAGTCGTCGATCGTAACAGGCGAAACGGGAAACACATCGGAAGGACGGTGAAAGCCGAAATTTTCCGGTTTGAAAGATTTTCCCTGCGCAGTAAGATAATCCTGTAACGGAAACCGGAGGCGATAATCCAGTTCGGTGAGGGCATAATTCACCACATCTGTAATCGTAATACCGGGGTCGTGCAGGTTATAGTCGGTCCATACCTTGCCGGCCGATTGCTGATAATCCTCGAGCGATTGGCGTTCCAGTTTCCGGAAAAGATCGTTATCCGGATTTTGTTGCTCGATATAAAGCGTATCACTCGGCGTTTCCATCGTCTTTGCGGTAAGGGGATGATTCCCGGTTCATATAATAATCGCTCCATAATTCGGTTACATGATACCGTATAATCGCATTTTCTCCGTAATTACTACGGGAGCGAATCTGCAATTGCCAATGTCCGTTTTCTTCGTGCCAACGCAACTGGATACGGTTGAAATGGGTTCCGAACCAGCTTTGTGTGGTTTTAATCCGTTTCTTTTTACCGTAACAATGCATAGCGGTAGCTTCGAGCAACGCATATTTCCCGTGGTTGCATTTTCCGCAACCGGCCATAATCCGGTAAGCCCGGCAGCCGTCTTTTTCCTTGTCGTCGCGTAGCGGGATGGTATTCCACTGCCCGTCGGCCTTAGCCGATTGGGAAAGAATGGGTATCCGGGCATAGTTTCCCGTAAAACTGCGGGCGGATACAGCCCCCTCTATTTCTACGTCGCTGTGTATCCTGACC
>DBGBSM010000301.1:0-12586 GCA_048468815.1 Parabacteroides sp. | reverse complement strand
AAAAAGATACGGGAAACGGGTGTTTGATAAAAATATTTTTTTATATTCGCTTAGAGAAACTTTTATCTTCCAGAGAGGATAGTTGTGCTTGAAACGCCGGCTGTCGCCTCTCCCTCGGAGGTAACGGTTCCGGTTTTAGGGGAATATATATAGGGGATAAATCAAAACGCCTCTCCCGGGTTCCGGGAGACGGCAAGTGTATCACTTCTAAACACGCGAATCATGATTGAATTTGTTAGAATCACCCGGAAAGAAGATCCGCTGCTGAAAAAGATGCAGCGCACTTACAAAGACGCTTTTCCTTACAAAGAACGCCGCGACATGCAGGAGGTAGAGGATTTGATGATACATAATCCGTTAACCACGGTGAATGCGATTTTTAACGACGGAGCCTATGCGGGATTTCTTACGTACTGGACCTTCGACGATTTTATCTACGCCGAGCATTTCGGCATCGAGAAAGAGCTGCGGAACCGAGGAATCGGGGAAAAAGCGTTTTTCAAGTTCGTGAGCGAAGCGCCGCTGCCTGTTGTAGGCGAAGTGGAAAGACCGGTCGACGACCTCACGGTGCGCCGGGTAGGGTTTTACCGGCGGATGGGGCTTACCTTATACGACCATCCTTATCTTCACCCGGCTTTCCATAGGAACGGCGAGAAAATAGAAGTATGCATGGTTTCGTACGGCGCTATCGATCTGGAAAAGGAGTTCGGCCGAATCGAGGAATACCTTTATAAATACGTATATCCCCGGGAAGGGATCGCCTGATTGCCTGGCGGTGAAAAATGAACGGTAGAGCCTGGCCGGGGAAACAGAAAGAATTGGCCAGGCCGGAACCCCGGATACGGAGATACGGCTTTTCTGGTTTCTTCCTGAGCGATAGGCTGTATTTCCTTATCTTTGCACATCCGGTTGCTCCGCGGTTGGTTCCCGGCCCGTTATTCCCTTTTACCGGAGTCGGCCGGGCTTTCTGCGCCTAATTTCCCGATCGCCTCGCCTAACGCTTCGCAGTGCGTCTCCAATTCCAGCAAGTACCGGGCGCTATGCTGTGCATTTCCGCTTCGCAACTCCTCGGTAAAAGGCAGAAGGAGTTCGAAAAGACGTTGCAGTCCCAAGTTGCCGGCCAACCCTTTTAAGGTATGTGCGTAGATAAAAGCATCGGATAGATTTCCGGCCTCCAGTGCATCTTTTAAATTTCGGAATGAAGGGTCATCGGGAAATTTGCAGAGGATTTTTTCGTATAAACTCTCGTTATCCATAAAACGGTTCAGGGTGGTTTCCCAGTCGATGCCGCTTACTTGGCAAAATTCAAGCCATTTTTCTTTTTCCATCTCCGTTGGTAGTATAAACAGTACCGGGACAGTGCAAGCCGAGAGCAGAAACAAACTCGCTTTGGTTATGCCGAGGCGCCGCCTATCTTCGATTCTTCGAGGTACAAATGTACGAATTTGTCCGGCATCCGCAAAGGTAAGTAAAAGAAGAATTTATTTTTTCTTCCCGTCTGTCCGGAAGGGCCTCCGTCCCGATAGTTAAATGATGATACGACACCGGAAAAATGAAAGGCGCCGACCTCCGTAAACCCGGTTTATTTATTACATTTGCCATGAAAGTGAGAGGCACATGCCGGATAGGCCGTAAATCCGGGAGATACCGGATAATCAGGGGGGAAAACCAGACAAAAAGATAAAATCGACAGAGCGACATGGAGAAACAGATTCCGCATCCGCAACCCGAGTCGGACAGCGAATACAATTTGCTGATGAATACGATGGGAGTAAGCGTAAGCAAGCACCTGCTCGACGAGCATTACACCGTCGTTTGGGCAAACGATTATTACTACGAGCTTATCGGGTATCCGAAAGAAGAATACGAGGCGATTTACCATAATCACTGCGATGTGTATTTCCGGGAAGACCCGGAGGCTTGGAATACGATCGTGAAAAAAGTAACGGAAACGTTGGCCAAGGGCGAAAAGAAATACGAGCTGTTCGTGCAAATGAAGCGGAAAGACGGTTCCAAGATCTGGACGAAAATCATGGCCTCGTTTACCGACGAAACCTATAACGGCTACCCGATTTCGTACAGCGTTATCACCAACGTCGACGAAATGATGCAACAACGCATCGCCCAATCCATCACGTACGACAATATCCCGGGTTTTATCGCCCGCTACCGGGTCAATCCGGAAGGGTTTACGCTGGTGGAAGCCAACGACCGGTTCGTCGATTTTTTCGGGCTGGATAAAGACGATCTGACAGCCTTCAGGCCTTTCGTTAACTTAACGGAGGCGAGCAGGCAAACGCTTACGGAGCAAATGCCGGCTTTCCTGGCCGGCGACCCGGTGCATTTCGTGGTGGAGTCGCGCGACAAGTACGGCAATCCCGCCTGGCTGCAACTGAACGGCGAATGCGTAGGGCGTGTAAACGGCGAGCCCGTTTACCTGATTGTATATATAGATATTACCGATATTACCGAGCAGCGCGAATTGCGACGCAAGTTGGAGGAGCGCACCGAGGAGCTTAAAAATGCGCTCCGTTCGGCCGAGCAGGCCAACCGGGCCAAGTCGGATTTCCTGGCCCGGATGAGTCACGACATCCGTACTCCTATGAATGCCATCGTGGGCATGACGGCCATTGCCGGTGCCCATATCGGCGAGCGCGAGCGGGTGCTCGACTGCTTGCAGAAGATTACCGGCGCTTCCAAGTTGCTGTTAAGTCTGATTAACGAGGTGCTCGACATGTCGAAAATCGAAAGCGGCCGGCTGGTATTGGCCGACGACGAGCTCAACATCGGCGATTTGTTGCAGGATTTGGTAGTGATGATGCAACCCGAGATACGGAGCAAAGGGCATACGCTGGAAATCCGGATTGCCGGCTTGCGGCACGAAGTCGTACAGGGCGATACCCAACGAATCAAGCAGGTGTTGATGAATATCTTTTCGAATGCGGTGAAGTATACGCCCGATAACGGAACCATCCGCATCGAGGTGCACGAAAAAGCGCTTGCCGACGACCGGAGCGGTTATGAGTTCGTGTTTACCGATAACGGCCGGGGCATGAAACCGGAGTTTCTCGACAAGATATTCCATCCCTTCGAGCGGGCCGACGACCGCGAAATCGCCAATATTCAGGGAACCGGTTTGGGAATGGCCATCAGCCACAACATTATCCGGATGATGGGCGGCGATATCCGGGTGGAAAGCGAGTACGGAAAAGGGTCCCGCTTCACTGTATACATGCCGCTGCGCTTGCAACTGCACGAAGCGGCGCCCGAACCGGAATGGAACGGCCTGCCGGTGCTGGTGGTCGACGACGACTGCCTTACCTGTCAGAGTACGTGCGCCTATTTGCAGGAAATCGGTTTGAAAGGCGATTGCGTTTCTTCGGGAGCGGAAGCGGTGGAGCGGGTAATCCGGCAGTATGAAAAAAAGAAAACGTATTTCGCTGTTATCATGGATTTGAAAATGCCGGATATGGACGGCATAGAAACTACGCGCCGTATCCGCCGGGCGGTAGGAAACGAGTTGCCTGTGATTATCCTGTCGGCGTACGATGTGGAGAGCTATGAGAAAGAAGCGCGGGAGGCGGGTGCCAACGGGTTTGTTACCAAGCCGTTGTTCCGCTCGAAGTTGTTGCAGGCATTGAAAAAATATGCCTCGGAAGACCGCCCGGAAGAGGAGGTGCGCTCCATGCGGCTATCCGATTCTGATTTCACCGGTAGGCGTATCTTACTGGTGGAAGATAACGAGTTGAATCGCGAAATCGCCCTCGAAATCGTGGGCAGTACGGGTGCCGCTCTCGAAACGGCTGTGAACGGGGCCGAGGCTGTAGCGAAAGTAACCGGTTCGCCCGAAGGGTATTACCAACTTATCCTGATGGACATCCAGATGCCGGTGATGGACGGCTACGAGGCTACCCGCCGCATCCGGGCGCTTACGCGCGCCGATGCCCGTGCAGTACCTATTATCGCCATGACAGCCAACGCTTTTTCCGACGATGTGAAAAAAGCCCGGGAAGCGGGCATGAACCACCACATTGCCAAGCCTATCGACATCCAGATGTTGATGAAAACGTTGAATACCTACTTGTAGGGTGTATCCGGATAGCGTGGCCTGTGCGGGACACAGAGCGCTTACCGTAGCCCGGATAAAACGGAGTCGTTCCTTAACAGTACCATGCCGGCGTATCCTATAGGCAGGTGTGTGTCGTTTACCGTTTCCCCGGTAATGCATTCTGCCCGTGATACGGCTCGTTATTTTTGTCGCCGGCCGGAAAAGCGCTCGTATCCGGCCTGCCGAACCGCTTTTTATGCGGGGAGGGAGCGGTTTGCCGGTGCATCCGTTTACGTACCGGTGTCTGTTTGCCGGCTGATGTAGTAAAAAGCCGGCGCAGAAGTGGTGCGAACGGAATGTTTTTCTTTTCTTTGTTGCTTAAAGAATCGAAGACAGGCTGCGCTTCGACATAATCGGGGAATGTTTGCTTCTGTATTCGGTTTATACTATCTTTGTAACGGCCATATTCTGCAATCACGGAATAAAATAAAACCTATATTATATTGAATTACGATATGAAATACACATGGACTTTCCTTTTGTTTTTATTTGTGTGTGCGGCAACAGCCAGTGTGCCGGCCGACCGTAAAATCCGGCTTACCGATAACTGGGAGTTTCTGAAACAGGATGTGGGGAATATCTGGGAAACGGTGCGTCCGGCCGGAGCCGGGAGTCCGGAAAGCGTGCCGTTGTGGACGCCGGTAACCTTACCGCATTGCTTTAATGCCGAAGATGCCGTCGATCCGGATGTGAATTATTACCAGGGCCCTGGCTGGTACCGTACTCTGCTGGAAGTGGATAATCCGTACGAAAACGGGCGCGTGCTGCTCGAGTTCGAAGGGGCCGGACAGAAAACCGAAGTGTATGTGTATACGGCTTGCGTAGGGAAACATGTAGGCGGGTACGACGGTTGGAGCGTGGATATTACGGAAGCCGTTTCGGCTTTCCGGCGAGATGTGGATGCCGTAAAACGGTTCGAAGGCAAGGTTCCGGTGATGGTGCGCTGCGATAACAGCCGCGATGCCGAAATGATTCCGTCCGATTTGTCGGACTTCAATTTGTACGGAGGCTTGTACCGGTACGTCAATCTGGTGTATGTGCCCGAAGTGTCGCTGATCGGTATCCGCATCGAGCCGGAGTTGCAGGAAAGCGCGAAAACGGGTACGCTCCGGGTAAGCGCCTCGTTCCGGAATCCGTCGGATGTAAAGCATGCGGAGGTAACGGTAACCGTGTACGACGGCAGCCGCAATCCGGTGCTGACCCGTACGGTCGGGAACCTGTTGCCGCTGGGCGAGCAGTTGTTGGTAGATGCCACGATAAAGAATCCCCGCGTTTGGGATGTGGAAATGCCGGAACTGTATACCTGTGAAGTGTCGGTACGGGCGAACGGACAAACGGTTTCCGCTTCGGAGCGGTTCGGTTTCCGCCGGTTCGAGTTCAAGGAGAAGGGGCCTTTCCTGCTGAACGGAAAGCGCTTGCTATTAAGAGGTACGCACCGCCACGAAGACCATGCCGGGGTAGGGGCGGCCATGACGGAACAGATGATGCGCACGGAGATGGAGCTGATGAAGGAGATGGGGGTGAACTTTATCCGGTTGGGGCATTACCAGCAATCGGAAATCATTCTGGATTTGTGCGACGAACTGGGTATCCTGGTATGGGAAGAAGTGCCTTGGTGCCGGGGCGGCCTGGGCGGCGAAGCGTATCAGGCGCAGGCGCGGCGTATGCTTACGAATATGATTACGCAGCATTATAACCATCCGTCGGTGATTATCTGGGGATTGGGTAACGAAAACGATTGGCCCAACGATTTCCCGGTGTACGACAGGGGAGTCATCCGGGCGTTTATGAAAGCGCAGCACGACCTGGCGCACCGGTTAGACCCGGGCCGGAAAACGGCCATCCGGCGGTGTGAGTTTTGCAGCGACATCGTGGATGTGTACTCGCCTTCTATCTGGGCCGGTTGGTACCGGGGCGTGTTTACCGATTACAAAGACGTGTCGTATGCCGAAATGCAGAAGGTAAAGCATTTCTTGCATGTGGAATGGGGCGGCGACAGCCATGCGCGGCGTCACTCGGAAAATGCGTTTTACAACCTGAAGGGGCTCGAAGCGGGCCACGGTGCCGACGAGCGCGAAGGCGACGCTTCTTTTTACGGGGGCAAGCCGCGCGCCTCGAAAGACGGCGACTGGTCGGAAAGCTATATCGTGCGGTTAATCGACTGGCATTTGAAGGAGCAGGAAACGATGCCCTGGCTTACCGGGGCGGCGTATTGGCCGTTCAAGGATTTTTCCACGCCCGTGCGTCCGGAAAACCCGGTTCCGTATGTAAATCAGAAAGGGGTGGTGGAACGCGATTTTACGAAAAAAGAGAGTTATTACGTTTTCCAGTCGTACTGGACGGAGAAGCCGATGGTGCATATCTACGGGCATAGTTGGCCGGTACGCTGGGGAAATCCGGGCGACCGGAAAGAAGTGCTGGTATACTCGAATTGCGACGAGGCCGAATTGTTCGTAAATGGTGTATCGCAGGGCGTGCGCAAGCGTAACAGCCAGGATTATCCGGCGGCCGGATTGCGATGGAATTGTACGATGCAGGAGGGAACGAACGAGTTGAAGGCGGTAGCCGTAAAAGGAAGCGGCCGCAACCGTGTAACGGTAACCGATTCGCTCCGGCAGGAATATTGTACGGCTCGCTGGGGAAAAGAGGCGGCGCTGCAATTGCGTATCGTTTCGCAGGATGCGGAAGGCGTCTGGGTGGAAGCGGAGCTTACGGATGCCGCCGGCGTGCGTTGCCTCGATTCGAAGAAGCAGGTCGAGTTCGGCCTTACGGGCGACGGGCGGTTGGTTCAGAACCGGGGTACTTCTACCGGAAGCCGGAAAGTACAGGCGTATAACGGATGCGCCCGGATACGGGTACTGACGCAAGGTGGCGGGAGTGTCGTTTCGGTACGTTCCGAAGGAATTCCTACGGCTTTTCTGCCGGTAGGAACCGTGCCGGCTGCGAAGCGGAGTGCATCCGAAGGAAAAAAGTAAGGTGCGACGCCGGTAAAAACCGATTATAAAACGTAATTTTGCTTCGTAAAAACGAAGATAGGCTGCCCTTCGGCATAACCAAAGCAAGCTTTGTTTCTGCTCTCGGTTTGCACTATCTTTGCTTCAAAGAATAAAAACGAAGATAGGCTGCACCTCGGCATAACCAAAGCAGAGCTTTGTTTCTGCACTCGGTTTGCACTATCTTTGCGTACGGAAAAACAAACATAAATTTCTGAAACAAGATGGTGAAAATAGGAACTCCTCTTTCGCCGGCCGCTACGAAGGTAGTGCTTTGCGGCTCGGGCGAATTGGGTAAAGAGCTGGCAATCGAATTGCAGCGGTACGGAGTCGAAGTAATCGCACTGGATAAATACGCGAATGCGCCGGCCATGCAGGTGGCGCATCGTTCGTATGTGGTTTCCATGCTCGACGGGGCGCGCCTGCGCGAGATTATCGAGTTGGAGAAACCCGATTACATCGTTCCCGAAGTGGAAGCGATTGCCACGAATACGTTGATGGAGCTCGAAAAAGAAGGGTACACGGTTATTCCTACGGCCAAAGCTACTTACCTCACGATGAACCGCGAAGGTATCCGCCGGCTGGCTGCCGAGGAATTGGGCATCCGCACATCGCCTTACCGCTTCGCGGCTACGTTCGAAGAATTCGAAGAGGCGGTGAAGACTATCGGCATGCCTTGCGTGGTAAAGCCTATCATGAGCTCGTCGGGACACGGGCAAAGCGTGATACGGCAGGAAGCGGATGTAACGCCAGCCTGGGAATATGCGCAGGAAGGCGGACGTGCCGGCGCCGGCAAGGTCATCGTGGAAGGATTTGTCGATTTCGATTACGAGATAACGCAGCTTACGGTACGTCATGCGGAGGGCACCTCGTTCTGCGAGCCTATCGGGCATGTGCAGGTTAACGGCGACTACCGCGAATCGTGGCAGCCGCAAGCTATGGCGCCGGTTGCCCGGGAGAAGGCGCGCGAGATAGCCCGGAAAGTTACCGACGCCCTGGGCGGACGGGGCATTTTCGGCGTGGAATTGTTTGTGAAGGGCGACGAAGTGATTTTCAGCGAGGTTTCGCCGCGTCCGCACGATACGGGCATGGTTACGATGATTTCGCAAGACCTTTCGCAGTTCGCGCTGCATGCCCGGGCCGTGCTCGGTTTACCGGTTCCCGAAATCGTATTCCACGGGCCGTCGGCTTCACGCGCCGTGGTGGTGGACGGCGATTCCGACCGGCTGACATTCGGAAATCTGGAAAACGTATTGGCGCAACCGGATACCCAACTGCGGATTTTCGGTAAACCGGAAGTTCACGGACACCGCCGGATGGCCGTATTGCTCGCCCGGGGCGCTTCCGTGGAAGAGGCCCGGGCCAAAACCGGCCGCGCCATGGATGCGCTCGAAATTACTCTGTAAACGGGCTGTAGGCCACACGGACTGCACGAAGGATAGAACAGAAACACGGAGGTGTAGCGGATATGATGTATTATCTGTAACGATTCCGTGTTTCTGTGCTGGGTTTATCCGAATCGGTAAACACGGCGGAGCATTTCGTTTCGTTTGCGTCAAAGTCATAGCCCATGGCAAAAATTGATTTCAAAGAGAAGAACAAAAGAAATGCAAGCCCCTTCCTACTCAACTCTGAAAAGTACCGGCCCCATCGTATAAACGGCAGTTCTACCGTGTTGTACAAAGCCGGCCACCTCGTACGAAACCCCGGGCCTCGGGCGATGAGCGTTAAGCAGACCGACTGAAAGAGAGCGTGAAAAAAGCCACGCTGTTTGAGCTCCAGCAAGGAGCGAGTTCGGGGCCTTCAGTGAGTGGAGTGCCATTTTTAGCGAGCGAGCGTTAGCCCTTGAACTTTCTTTGTTTCGTTTCTTTGGTTCAAGCCAAAGAAATGAAAACCCGCCGTGGTAACGGCCTAAACCGGCCAGTAGGGAGAAAAGCCAGCCTGTCATGGCTCAACAAAGAAGAAATTTTTGTCATGTACTGTGGGTTCAAGCCAAAGACATGAAGCCCGCCGGTAGGCGCCGTCGGCAGACGCTTTCGCGGCGAGCGAAGAAAGAAAGCCACCCCACGGCGAGCGAAAAAGAAATTTTTGGTCATATATTTTTGTTTCAAGCCAAAAGAAATGAAATCCACCGTGGCAACGGCTTAAACCGACAGATAAAGAAACAGGGTAGCCTTCGCAAGAAAGCAACGTTTTCTACCTTCGTTTCTTTCGAAAAAGAAACAAACCCAGTCATTATGAAACGAACAACAACGAAACTCCTTTTACTCCTGGCCGGAATCAGCATAGCCGTTTCCGCCAGTTCCCAGTTCTCTGCCTGGTTTCAGCCCAAAACCATGCGAATCGACTACTTCCGGTGCGGCGATGCCGACCATGAAGAAATCTACCTCGACGAAATCCGCGAAGAACCCTATTGGGGCGGTACCCGCACCCGGTTAATCGACGATACCGGATACGGCAACTATTCCCTCAAAGTATACGATGCCGTTACCGGCACCCTCATTTATTCCTGCGGATACAACACCCTTTTCGGCGAGTGGCAATCTACCGAAGAAGCCCGCCGTACCCGGAAATGCTATACCGAGTCGGTCGTTTTTCCCTATCCCCGTCACGACGTGAACGTAGTATGGGAAAGCCGCAACCGGAAAGGAAAGTGGGAGAAACGATTCGAATATACGGTAGAGGCAGCCAGCTACCTCATTAAAAAAGAAACCGCAGCCTATCCTGCCTTCGATGTGCTTTATTCCGGCAATCCCGCCCGGAAAGTCGACATCGTGCTGCTGCCCGAAGGATACGATGCCGGGCAATACGAGCAGTTCCGCAACGATTGCCGGAAATTCGCCGACGCCCTCTTTTCCTTCTCTCCTTATCGGGAAAACAAGCATCAGTTCAACGTGCGCGGCGTTTGGGCGCCTTCCGCCGATGCCGGGGTCGACATTCCCGGCGACGGTACCTGGAAACATACCGCCCTCAACTCCAATTTTTACACGTTCGATTCCGAGCGTTACCTGATGACTGCCGATTACAAAGCCGTGCGTACCCTGGCTTCGGCCGTTCCCTACGACCTGATTTACATTATCGCCAATACCGGCAAGTACGGAGGCGGCGCTATTTACAACTATTACGGCATCAGCTCCACCGGCCAGGAAGAATCGTATGAAAAGGTATATGTGCACGAGTTCGGGCACCTGTTTCTCGGCCTGGCCGACGAATACGAAGGCGATACCTCGTACAACGATTTGTATCCCAAAGACGTAGAGCCGTGGGAACCCAATATAACCAACCTGGTCGATTTCGGTAAGAAGTGGAAAAACCGGCTTCCGGCCGGTGTACCCGTTCCTACTCCTGCCGACGGTACGTACGCCGACAGCCTCGGCGTTTTCGAAGGCGCAGGCTATTGCACCCGCGGCATGTATCGCCCGGCGCGTACCTGCCTGATGCGTACTTTTCACCGAACCGATGCATTTTGTCCCGTGTGTAAAGAAGCGATCGAAAAACAAATAAAACGCTATGCCGAATAATATTACCCCTCTGAAAGCATGGCTCGAAGCGGCGCGTCCCAAAACGCTCACCGCTTCGCTCAGCCCCGTTTTGTTGGGCACCGCCCTGGCGGTTCACAACGGCGTTCTCCGTCCGGTGGCCGCCTTGTTTTGCCTGCTGGTAGGGCTTTCGGCCCAAATCGCATCGAACTTCGCCAACGATTATTTCGATTATAAAAAAGGAGCCGACCGGGCCGACCGCTTAGGGCCCGCCCGCGCTGTGGCGTCCGGCTGGATTACCCCGCAAGCCATGCTGTTGGCTACCGTTAAAATGCTGGCGGTTACTTGCCTGTGCGGCCTGTGCCTGCTCTACTTTGCCGGTTGGGAAATTATCGGCGTAGGGATAGCCGTGGTTATTTTTGCGCTTGCCTATTCGGCAGGTCCTTTCCCGCTGGCGTATAACGGCCTGGGCGATGTGTGCGTATTGCTTTTCTATGGTGTGGTACCGGTTTGCTTTACTTATTACGTGCAAGCCGGCGGTTTCACTGCGCAGGTGTTTTTATTATCGCTGGCGTTGGGTTTCCTTTCTATCGATATTCTGGTAGTGAACAACTATCGCGATTACGAGCAAGACAAAGCTACCGGGAAGCGTACCACCGTGGTGATTTTCGGGAAGCGGTTCGCTGCCGGCTTTTACCTGTTCAACGGAATGGCGGCGTTGGCTTGTGCCCTTCCGCTACTGCTACAGTATCCTCTTTGGTCGCCCTTTTTACTCGCTTTCGCCGCTCTGTTTTTTGCGAGTTGGCGTGAGTTGAAAAATAAAACCGGCAGAGAATTGAACCTTATACTCGCCCGTACGGCGCGCAATGTGCTCCTGTATGCGTTGTTCCTTTCGCTCGTATTGATATTCAATCGGTGTGGTAGCTGATTTTCCTTTTTATTTTTCGGTTGGATAGAAACATCTGAGTTTTTTTGAGTATGTTTGTCCGGGAATAGAAAGGGGTAGAATTACGAATTTCGGTACGATGGATAAATATACGCATTTAACGAGGGAAGAATTGGTACGGAAGCTGGAAGAGAAAGAATCCGGCATAACGTGTTGCGGAGATGCCGATTATCCTTCCGTTTGGAAAAATACCGAGAGCATCCGGAAAGTAACGGGCGATGTATTGAACGTGCTTCTCAACACCAATCTTTCGGAAGCTATCGACAAAGCGTTGGTAGAAATACTGAACTTTTTCCGGGTAGACCGGGCGTATATTTTTGTTTACGACTGGAATAAAGAAGGAATGTCGCTGGCGTACGAAGTAACGCACGAGCGGCTGTTTACGCTTAAAGACGAGTTGCAAACTACCGGTACGGACGATTTTCCCTGGTGGTTCGACCTGGTACGGCAAGGAAAGGACATCCTGGTGCCCGATGTGGCGCTTTTACCGTCCGAAGCGGCTGCCGAAAAAGAAATCCTGGTCATGCAGCAAGTGGTATCGCTTATCAGTATTCCGTTGTTTTCAGACGGTAAGGTATTCGCCTCGCTCGGACTCGATGCTGTGCGGCAGAAACGTAACTGGAGCCGGCTCGAACGGGAAAACCTGCGTTTGTTGGGCGATATCGTTTCGATTGCCATAGAGCGTCGAAAAGTAATCGAGGAGTTGCAACATTCCAGGAAGAAGATACAAGAGAGCGAAGATAAATACCGGCAGAAAGCGGAGCAAACCCAGGAGTTGTTAACCAAGTTCAAATTCGTGGCCGGCACATCCGACTCGTTGTTATGGGAATACGACGTGAAAACCGACCGGCTCGAGGTGCAGATGGAGCTTTTCGACAGTTCTCCGGCCGAGGGACATCCTTTTTCGCTGAAACTGTACCCGTTCCTGAATAAGCAGGATTTTTACAACGTGATTTATCCCGCGGACCGCGAGTACGTGTTCGATAATCACTTCGAGCGGTTGCTTGCGGGGGAAATAAACCAATATGCCCTTTCGTACCGGCGTTTGTCTACCAACGGG
>DBGBSM010000300.1:0-3691 GCA_048468815.1 Parabacteroides sp. | reverse complement strand
GGCCCGCCTTGCCCTGGATTTCGGCGGCGTACAAAGCGGCGGCGAGCCGGTACCGCTCGTTTCCGGTGCGCTGCGCCAATCGTTCCATTTCGCGAACCACGGCGCGCGCCGAGTCGGCGTTGCGCGAGTTGTATGCCTCGTAAAGTTGGCGGAGCACGGCGTATCGCTGTTCGTCGGAGGGGGCGCCCGGAAGCGTTTCGCGCAACCGCTCTATCTGTTGCGCCTTTTCCCGTACATAGCCTTCTTGCCGGGCGAGCGCGTCGTCGAGCTTTTGCAGCAGGGCGGTTTCGCCGGTTTGCGCAGCCAGCGGAACGACACAATATAATATAAGGAGTAACAAGCCTGTTTTCTTCATGGTACCGGGTCGGGAATTTTCGGGAGATGCGGACTGTGAAGTAAATAGGCGTTAACAGGGGTAAACACAGAAACACGGAGACACAGAGTTGCGGATATAAATAAGGTATCCGTCTGCCGGTACTCCGTTTTTTCGGTTTCTTGTTTTTCCTGTCGAATCGTGTACTTGCCGCACAGGCGCGTCTCTTTTTCCAGCGAAATACAAATATAGTATTTTTACCCGGTGTACAAACCGGCGCGGCGGAAAATGACTTGTTTTTTCCCTCTTCCGCATATCCGGTTCGGGTGACGGCGCTGTTGCGCCCTGCGGGAATGCCGTTTTTTTATTTTACGCTACTCTCCGGATACGGTATGCGGTTGTAGAAGAACGGATTTCTTTTCCTTCGCTTGCTGTCCCGGCTGCTTCCGGCTGCCTGGTAAGGGAGCATCGAAACTGAAAAACGCTCGCCTCTGAAAAATAGCAGTTTGTAAAAGATTAGCGGAAAAACGCCCGGGCGAACACCGTTTCCGGGTAACGATACGGCTCTTTTCTTTTCCTCTTTCTCTGTGTCTCCGTGCCGCTGTGTTCATTTTCCCGATAGGGCTGGTCGTTGCCGAAAAGCCGGCCGTGATTTCTTCCATACCGGCCTGTCAAAATTAGGTTATTACCGGATTAACCTGTATATTTGCCCGCAATTTACCGAATAACATCAACAATTACCATTAAATACTACGCAATGCCTACCATTTCACAACGTGGAGTCGAAATGCCGGCTTCTCCTATCAGAAAGCTCGTTCCGCTTGCCAATAAAGCGAAGGAAAAAGGAGTCAAGGTGTACCACCTCAATATCGGCCAGCCCGATTTACCCACTCCCGAAGTCGCGATGGAAGCGATGCGCCGTATCGACCGTACCGTGTTGGAATACTCGCCCAGCGAAGGCATCCGCAGTTTCCGCGAGAAATTGGTAGGGTATTATGCCAAGTTCCATATCCAGGTGTCGGCCGACGATATTATCATTACCACCGGCGGCTCCGAAGCCGTATTCTTTTCGTTTATGGCCGCGTTAGACCCGGGCGACGAAATTATCGTTCCCGAGCCGGCATACGCCAACTACATGGCCTTCGCCATTTCGGCCGGAGCTGTAATCAAAACGGTGCCATCGTCGATAGAAGAGGGGTTCGCCCTGCCTTCGGTCGAGAAATTCGAGCAACTCATTACGCCCCGCACCAAGGCGATTCTGATTTGCAATCCCAACAACCCCACCGGCTACCTGTACACCCAAAAGGAAATGAACCAGTTGCGCGACCTGGTAAAGAAGTACGACCTGTTCCTCTTCTCCGACGAGGTATACCGGGAGTTTTGCTATACGGGCGCGCCCTATATCTCGGCTTTCCACCTGAAAGGCATCGAAAACAACGTGGTGCTGGTCGATTCGGTTTCGAAGCGGTACAGCGAGTGCGGCATCCGCATCGGCGCGCTGGTAACCAAGAACGAGCAAATCAAAACCAGCGTGATGAAGTGGTGCCAGGCGCGGCTGAGTCCCCCTTTAATCGGCCAGATTATCGCCGAGGCGTCGTTGGATACGCCCGAGGAATACATGCTGGAGGTATACAACGAATATGTGGAGCGCCGCAAGTTCCTTATCGACGGGTTGAACCGCATCCCCGGCTGTTACTCGCCCATCCCGATGGGTGCCTTTTACACGGTGGCCAAGTTGCCGGTCGACGATGCCGACGCGTTTTGCGCCTGGTGCCTCTCGGACTTCGAGTACGAAGGGCAAACGGTGATGATGGCGCCTGCCTCGGGCTTTTATACTACGCCTGGACTGGGCAGGAACGAGGTGCGCATGGCTTACGTGCTGAAAAAAGAAGATTTGGCCAACGCCCTCGTCGTATTGGAAAAAGCCCTGGAGGCGTATCCGGGAAGGGTGTTGTAAAGCGCCCGGCGGGCGTCCGGGAAATTCCCGGATGTAAAGAGCGGCTCCCCGGAAGGGCGAAGCGGAAAAATATACGCGGCACGGGAGTACGGAATGAAGGGTTTGGAAATCTTCCGTGCTTCCGTGTTTGTTTTATAACTAAAAGCGTCCCGGACTTTTCCGGGCGGTCTGAACGAATGAACGTAGAACTTTTTATAGCGCGGCGAATCCATTTCAGTACCGACGGCGGCAAGCAGGTTACCCCGCCCGCCGTACGGCTCGCCATGGCCGGCATTGCGCTGGGGCTGGCGGTGATGATTCTGTCGGTAGCCATCGTAATCGGCTTCAAGAAGGAGGTGCGCAACAAGGTAATCGGCTTCGGGTCGCATATCCAGCTTACCAATTTCGACAACAACGCCTCGTACGAAACGCAACCGGTGGCCGTTAGCGATACCTTGAAAGAACGGCTGTATTCCGTGCCGGGCGTGCGCCACGTGCAACCGTTCGCCACCAAGCCCGGTATACTGAAAACCGACGAAGATTTCCAGGGAATCGTATTGAAAGGGATAGACGAAAATTTCGACTGGTCGTTTTTCTCGCGTAACCTGAAGGAGGGCGCCGTGTTTACCGTTACGCCGGAGAAAAGCACTACCGAGGTGCTTATCTCGCAAGCGCTGGCCGATTTGCTGCACTTGCGCGTGGGCGACTCGTTCCTTACCTATTTCGTGCAAGACGACGTGCGGGCGCGCAAGTTCCGCATCTCGGGCATTTACGAAACGGGCTTCGTGGATTACGACAAGTTGTTCGTGCTTACCGACATCAAGCAGATACGAAAGCTGAACGGCTGGGAGGCCGACCAGGTGAGCGGCGTGGAGTTGCTGGTTACCGATTACGACCGCCTCGACGAAATAACCGAAGCGGTAGACGAAAAGCTGGGCGAAACGCCCGACCGTTTCGGCAACACGTTTTACGTGCGTTCGGTAAAGGAGCTGAATCCGATGATTTTCAACTGGCTCGACGTGCTGGATATGAATGTGGTGATTATCCTGGCGTTGATGCTGGCCGTGGCGGGCTTTACCATGATTTCGGGTTTGCTCATCATCATCCTGGAGCGCACGAACATGATCGGTATCTTAAAGGCGCTGGGCGAGAACAACACCCGCATCCGGAAGATATTCCTGTATATCTCGTTCTTCCTGATAGGCAAGGGGATGTTGTACGGCAACCTGGTGGGGATTGCGCTGTGTGCGGTGCAGGCTTGTTTCCATGTAGTGAAGCTCGACCCGGCGGTGTACTACCTCGACGCGGTGCCGGTCGACCTCCATATCGGCAGGCTGCTGGCGCTCAACGCGGGTACGTTGGCGGCGGCCATGCTGATGATGCTGGGCCCGTCGTACCTGATTACCAAAATCAGCCCGGCCACGACCATCCGGTGCGAGTAG
>DBGBSM010000299.1:0-6647 GCA_048468815.1 Parabacteroides sp. | reverse complement strand
GAAACGGACGGGGCGCAATTAACCCAGTACGAAATACCGGAAATCGACTTGGTGATCGTAGACTTGTATCCTTTCGAAGAAACCGTAGCATCGGGAGCCGAAGAACAAGCCATTATCGAAAAAATAGACATAGGCGGCATTTCGTTGATCCGGGCCGCAGCCAAGAACTTCAAGGATGTAGTAATCGTGGCTTCGCAGGCACAATATAAACCGCTGTTGAATTTGCTCGAAGACAAGGGCGCCGAAACGTCGCTCGAAGACCGCAAGTGGTTCGCCAAAGAGGCGTTCGCCGTTTCTTCGGGCTACGACTCCGCTATTTTCAATTACTTCGACGGCGGCGAAGGCTCCGCTTTCCGGGCTGCCGAGAATAGCGCCAAGCCGATGCGCTACGGCGAGAACCCGCATCAGAAGGGGTATTTCTACGGTAAGTTCGAAGATATGTTCGAACAGTTGCACGGAAAAGAAATCTCGTACAACAATTTGCTTGACATTGACGCGGCCGTGAACCTGATAAACGAGTTCGACGAGCTTACGTTCGCTATCCTGAAACATAACAACGCCTGCGGCCTGGCTTCGCGGCCTACCGTACTCGAAGCGTGGAACGACGCGCTGGCGGGCGACCCGGTTTCCGCTTTCGGCGGCATCCTGATTACCAACGCGCCTGTCGATAAGGCGGCGGCCGAGGAAATCAACAAAATCTTCTTCGAAGTGATTATCGCGCCCGATTACGATACCGACGCGCTGTCGATACTGATGCAGAAGAAGAACCGGATTATCCTGATACGCAAAGGCGGCGAAACAGGGAAAACGCAGTTCCGCTCCTTGCTGAACGGCGTACTCGTACAGGACAAAGACCTCAGCATCCAAACGGCGGCTGACCTGGAGCCGATGACCGACAAACAGCCGGATGCCCGGGAAACCGAAGATTTGCTCTTTGCCAATAAGATTGTGAAGAACAGCAAGTCGAACGCCATCACGCTGGTAAAGAACAAACAGCTTTGCGCCAGCGGCATCGGCCAGACGTCGCGTGTCGACGCCCTGAAACAAGCTATCGAAAAAGCCCGCAGCTTCCACTTCGACCTCGACGGGGCGGTGATGGCGTCGGATGCCTTTTTCCCCTTTCCCGATTGCGTGGAAATAGCCGACCAGGCAGGCATCAAGGCCGTTATCCAGCCGGGCGGTTCCATCAACGACAAGCTCTCGGTGGCCTATTGCAACGAGCACGGCGTGGCGATGGTGAAAACGGGCATACGGCACTTTAAGCATTAACATTTTCAATTTCAACTAAAAACTATACATGGGATTATTCTCTTTTACTCAGGAAATAGCGATGGACTTGGGCACCGCTAACACCATTATCATCAGTAATGGGAAAATAGTGGTAGACGCCCCGTCGGTCGTAGCGCTGGACCGTCGTACCGACAAGGTACTGGCGGTAGGAGAGCAAGCCCGGCAGATGCATGGAAAAACGCATGAAAACATACGCACCATCCGCCCGTTGCGCGATGGCGTGATTGCCGATTTCTATGCTGCGGAACAAATGATCCGGGGGATGATCAAGATGATCAACTCCAAGCACCGTTGGTTTTCGCCGGCTTTGCGTATCGTGGTATGTATCCCTTCCGGTAGCACGGAAGTCGAAATAAGGGCCGTTCGCGACTCTGCCGAACATGCAGGCGGACGGGATGTGTATATGATTTACGAACCGATGGCGGCCGCTATCGGCATCGGCATCGACGTAGAAGCGCCCGAGGGCAACATGATTGTGGATATAGGGGGCGGCACCACCGAAATCGCCGTGATTTCGCTGGGCGGTATCGTGTCGAACAAGTCGATCCGGATTGCGGGCGACGACCTGACGGCCGACATTATGGAATACATGCGCCGGCAGCATAACGTGAAGGTGGGCGAACGTACGGCCGAGCAGATTAAAATCAATGTGGGGTCGGCGCTTACTTCGCTCGACAACCCGCCCGAGGATTACATCGTACACGGGCCCAACCAGATGACGGCGCTCCCGATGGAAGTGCCGGTGTCGTACCAGGAAATCTCGCACTGCCTCGAAAAGTCGGTTTCGAAGATGGAAGCGGCTATCCTGAGCGCGCTGGAGCAAACGCCGCCCGAGCTGTATGCCGACATCGTGCGGAACGGCATTTACCTGGCCGGCGGGGGCGCCTTGTTGCGCGGACTCGACAAGCGGCTTACCGATAAAATCAATATCCCCTTCCATATTGCCGAAGACCCGCTGCATGCCGTAGCCAAAGGCACCGGTGTGGCGTTGAAAAATATCGACAAGTTCAATTTCTTAATCAGATAAGGAAACGAATGCGATGGATTGGTAGCCGGCAGGCAAGTGCGTTTTTTCGTGCGCTTCCTGCCGGTTGCCGATTCTTTCATTTTTATCGTACCGAAACAATATGCGTAAACTTCTGGATTTCTTAGTAAGAAAGAGGCATTGGTTCCTGTTTCTCCTGCTCGAGATAATCGCGGTGGTGCTGATATACCGCAACAGCGCCTATCAGCGCAGCATTATTTTCAGCTCGGGGAATGTGGTTACCGGACATATTGCAGCGGTGGCGGGCGGCGTTACTTCGTATCTGAACCTGAAACAAATCAACCGTGAGTTGCTCGACCGGAACGGCCAGTTGGAAATGGAAGTGCTCCGGCTCCGGCAGGAAATCGCCTGGATGCAGGCCGATACGGCTGTATTTTCGGGCTACGTGCCCGACTCGACGGAGCTTTTTCATTACAACTTCGTCATGGCGCAGGTGGTAAACAACGGCATTACCCGTATTTCGAACTACATCACCATCGATAAGGGCCGGAAAGACGGTATCCTGCCCGATATGGGCGTGGTATCCCAAAACGGCGTGGTGGGCGTGGTGTCGACCGTTTCCGACCATTTCGCCGTGATTATCTCCCTGCTGAATCCCAAGTTCCGGTTGAGCTGCAAGGTGGTGGGGAGCGAGTATTTCGGTTCCATGGTATGGGATGCGCGCGACATCGGCTACGCCAACCTCGAGGAACTGCCCCGGCACGTGAATTTCGAGAAAGGCGATACGATCGTGACCAGCGGATTTTCGGCTATCTTCCCGTCGGGTATCGTGGTGGGTACCGTAGAAAGCCACGAAAAGCAGCACGACGACAATTTTTATTCGGTGCGCGTAAAGCTGGCTACCGATTTTTCCTCTCTTACGGATGTACGGGTGATTTCCAATTATAAGCAAGACGAACAACGAAACGTAGAAAACGAGGCGAAGCGAAATGATTAATACGATTATCCGGAGTACGATTTACTTTGTAGTGTGTGTGTTATTGCAGGTATTGATATTCAATAACATCCATTTCTTTCGGATTGCCACGCCGTTCGTATTCCTCTATTTTATCGTCAAGCTGCCGGTAGGCATGTCGAAGAGCCTGGTTATTTTCCTTTCTTTCCTTATCGGACTGGTAATCGACATCTTCAGCAATACGCCCGGCATGCAGGCGGCAGCCTGTACCGCGGCGGGGCTCGCCCGCAACCCGCTGATCGCCTTCCTGGCCGGGAAAGACTTGCCGGAAGGCATCTTTCCTTCTTTCAAAACCTTTACGTACGGCGTATATTTCCGGTATGTGTCGTTGCTGGTGCTGATTCACCATGCGGTATTGTTTTTTATCGAGTCGATGACGCTGTTCGACCCGCTGTTCCTGCTGATGCGGATGGCGGGGAGCGCCGGGCTCACCGTTTTATTGATGTTGATTGCCGAGACGTTCAACCTGGAGTTGCAGAAAAGTGAAGAATGATACGAAATATAACCTGGAGAACCGCCGGTACGTCATCGGCGGCGCGGTGGTGGTGCTGGTATTGATTTTTATCGGCCGCCTGTTTTATCTCCAGTTGATAGAAAGCGATTACAAGGCCTGGGCCGACAGCAACGCTTTCCTGAAAAAAACGCTTTATCCCTCGCGTGGCATGATGTACGACCGGAATGGCAAGCTTTTGGTGTTTAACCAGCCGGCTTACGACGTGATGCTGATTATGCGCGAGATACAGCCCTTCGATACCGTGGATTTCTGCAATACGCTGAGCATCACCAAGCAACAATTCGAGAAACGGATTGCCGACATTAAGAACCGGCGCCTCAATCCCGGGTACTCTTCGTATGTGCCCCAAGTGTTCCTCAACCAGCTTTCGGCGCGCGAGTACGGGGTGTTGCAGGAAAAACTGTATAAGTTTCCCGGCTTTTATATCCAGAAGCGTACCATCCGCGAGTATTCGCGTCCCATCGGCGCACACGTACTGGGCAATATCGGCGAGGTGAACAAGAAAGACGTGGAGCGCGACCCGTATTATGTTTCCGGCGACTACTCCGGCCGCTCGGGAATCGAGAACTCGTACGAAGAGGTGCTGCGTGGCGAGAAAGGGGTGGAAATCCTGCTGCGCGACGCTCACGGGCGCATCAAAGGGAAATACGAAGACGGCAAACACGACATTCCTCCGGTTTCGGGAAAAAGCCTCACTCTGTCGCTCGACATCGAGGCGCAGGAGTACGGCGAAAAGCTGATGCAGAACAAGCGGGGAGCCATCGTGATGATCGAGCCGGAAACGGGCGAAGTGGTTTGCATGGTTACGGCCCCTTACTACGACCCGAACCTGCTGGTGGGCAGGCAGCGGGGTAAGAACTACAACGAACTGCTGAAAGACCCGGCCAAGCCCTTGTTCAACCGGGCTATCATGGCCAAGTATCCCCCGGGTTCGACGTTCAAGCCCACCCAGGCGCTTATCTTCCTGCAAGAGAAAGTAATCGACGACCATACCATGTATTCGTGCGCCCACGGTTATACCTTCCGGGGCGGCAAGCCGGCCTGCCACGGACACGGCTCGCCGCTGAACGTGGTGGCGGCGCTGGCTACTTCGTGCAACTCGTTTTTTTGCTGGGGATTGCACGATATGCTCGACCGGCGCAAGTACCCGTCGGTGCAGGAGGCGTTCGATACCTGGAAGCAACGGATGGTGGATATGGGGTACGGCTATTCGCTCGGCGTAGACTTGCCGCACGAGGCGCGCGGATACATCCCCAACAGCAAGGTGTACGACAAGATTTACAACAGCCGGTGGAATTCGAGTACCATTATCTCCATCGCCATCGGGCAGGGCGAGATACTGGCCACTCCGTTACAGATTGCCAACTTGGCGGCCACGATTGCCAACAAGGGCTTCTATATACCGCCCCACCTGGTGAAAGAAATCCAGGATACGCCTTTGGATACGGCATACACCTCGAAGCGGTATACCGGTATCGAAGCCCGGTACTACGACCTGGTGCAGGAAGGAATGAAAAACGCCGTGCTGGGCGGTACCTGCCGCACGGCCCGTTTGCCGGATATGGAGGTGTGGGGAAAAACGGGTACGGCCGAAAACCCGCACGGGAAAGACCATTCGGCGTTTATGGGTATCGCCTCGTATAACGGAAAGCGGGTGGCGATTGCCGTGTATGTGGAGAACGGCGGATTCGGCGCCACGTACGGGGTGCCTATCGGCCGGCTGATGATCGAGAAATACCTGCGCGGCCATATCCTCGAAGAGAGCAAATGGATAGAACAGAATATGATGAATGCCGTGGTGTCGCCCCTTATTCCGTGGGTGATGAACGGAAAAGAAAATAATTGAGCAGATGCCTTACAGGAAAACGGATCTTATCAAATCGGTCGACTGGTTTACCATCCTGTTGTATGTTATTCTGGTGGTAGCCGGCTGGTTCAGCATATGCGGAGCCAGCTACGAGTACGATAGCGTGGGGATGTTCGACGTGAGCGGCCGTCCCGGCTCGCAGTTGATATGGATCGGGTTGTCGGTGGTGTTGATATTCGTTATCCTGATGCTCGACGCCGATTTCTACGATATATTCGCTTACCTGATTTATGCGGCGGTGATCGCCTTGCTGATCGCTACCATCTTCCTGGCCCCCGATATCAAAGGCTCCCGCTCGTGGCTCGTCATGGGGCCGGTGCGCTTGCAGCCGGCCGAGGTGGCGAAGTTCGCTACGGCGCTGGCGTTGGCCCGCCTGATGAACAGCTACGGATTCCAGTTGGGCAACGTGAAGCACTTCCTGCAGGTATTGCTGGTTATTTTCTTGCCGATGGTACTCATCCTGTTGCAGAAAGAAACCGGCTCGGCGCTCGTTTACTTCGCTTTTCTGTTGGTGCTGTACCGCGAGGGGATGTCAGGCTATATCCTGTTGGCCGGCGTGTGCGCCGTGGTCTTTTTCGTTACCTCCATGAAGTTTTCGGAAGTGCTCGTGGGAGCTACCCCGCTGGGGATGCTTATCGTAGCGGCTATGATTCTGTTTATCATCCTGGCGCTGATTTATGTGGAACGGAAAAACTTGTTGGCTGTCAAGGTGATTGCGGTCGTTACGGCGGCCGGTTTGCTGGGCGGTCTGGTCGCTTCGTTCTTTACGCCGGTGAATTACGCCTATATCCTGATCGGGGCGGTGGGATTTACCGTCCTGTACCTGGTAGCGCTGTCGGTGAAAAGCTGGACGAAGCATTACTTGCTTATCGCTTTGTTTTCGTTGGGCTCCGTAGGCTTCCTTTTCTCGGTGGATTATGTGTTCAACGACATTCTGGAGCCGCACCAGCAAATCCGTATCAAGGTATCGCTGGGG
>DBGBSM010000298.1:0-1565 GCA_048468815.1 Parabacteroides sp. | reverse complement strand
CAGCAATTCCGCCCCACGGAGCAGGTAGAAGCCTACCGGGAGTTCATGCCCCTGAGCGAGGAAATCACGGGCAGCCTGTTCGCCAAAGACGACAAAGATTGGATTAACGAACGGAAGCTGGCCCAAAGCATCGCCCGTCTTCCGGCGCGCCAGCGTGAAATTCTATACCTCTATTATATCAAGGAATTCGGCCATAAAGAAATAGCGCTTATCTTGGATATGAATCTGCAATCGTGCCGCAACCTGTTATCGCGCACGTTAGCCCATTTGCGGCAATCGTTCTTCTCGGGTGCCGGCCCGGACAAATTCATTTTCATCTTGCTGCATTTTCTCCTGTTTTTTTGAGTATGTTTTTCCGCGCGCATCGTTTTTCTAATAAAAACATGCCGATGAAAAGCAAAAATACGATACATCCATCCGACGACCTCCGGAAAGCCATCCGGAACCTTACCGAACGCATCCGGAAAGAGGACGAAGCCTACGACATGGAAACCGACCGTTCGTTCCGGCTGGTGATGGAACGGGTAAAAGCAGCCAAACGCCATTCGAAGCAGCGTCGGTTATACGTATGGGCCGCTTCGGCGGCTGCCGTAATCGGAATCCTGTTCGCCGTAAACCGATGGACGGGAAGCGGGGATACCGCGCCGGAATTAAACATCGCCTTACTGAACGACACCGTAGCCGTGCGGAACGACCAGGTAACCCTGATAGCCGGAAACCAGGCGTTGAACCTGAAAGACAACGCCTCCTTGCAGTACGACGCCTCCGGCGGCTCGAATGCCGGGCTGTACGCGCTGAACCAACCAACCTTACCGGCTCAGCCGAGCGAAACGCATACCCTCGTAGTTCCCCGCGGGAAACGGGCGAATGTGGTATTCTCCGACGGAACCCGGATCTGCATCAACTCGGGCAGCCGGGTGGTTTATCCCGACGTGTTCGATAAAGACAAACGGGAAATCCTCGTATCCGGCGAAGTGTACCTCGATGTAGCCCAAAATCCCGACCGCCCGTTTATCGTGAAAACCAAAGGATTCGACATTCGCGTATTGGGTACCGCCTTTAACGTAAGCGCTTACGACCAGGAAGCGGCCGCCTCGGTGGTGCTGGTGCGCGGAAGCGTGCAGGTTTCGACCGGCACGAACCGGAAAGCCCGCCTGGAGCCGAATCAGTTGGTCAATATCGAAGGGAACGAACTTTCCGTGCGGCAGGTGGACGTAGCCGAATACATCAGCTGGAAAGACAACCTGCTGCTGGCCAACGAAAAGCCCCTGCCGGAGCTGTTCCGGAAGCTGGAGCTTTACTACGATTGCCGGATCCGGTACGTTCCGGAAGTAGCCGCCCTCTCGCTCAACGGGAAGTTAGACTTGCTGCCCACTGTCGAAGCAGTATTGGATAACCTGTGCGTTTCGTTCCCGATACGCTACCGCACGAACGAATCGCACGAAATCGAAGTGAACCTTAAATAACCCGAGTACGAACCATACAAAACATACGGCCTATGGAATAAGAGAAAATTGTAGAAAACAAAAAACCGGACAGTATTGCCGTACCGTCCGGTAGAGAGA
>DBGBSM010000297.1:0-11369 GCA_048468815.1 Parabacteroides sp. | reverse complement strand
GTAGAACCCGATCGATAAATTCATTATTCTGCTTTTTCCGCTCAATACTTCCGGAACGAAGAAGAGCATTTTGTTAACCGTACATAAACGCCATGTTTCCTTATAAAATATACTTACCTGTGGCTTACCTGTTTTTGCTTTTTTCATGCAGCGAGAAAAAAGAAACCCGAATCGCCCGGTTGGCAGAAGAATGGCTGAACAAAGAAATCCGGTTCCCCGAACAGGTTACTTTCGTCGATTATAAAAAGGATACTTTTCCGTATGCTTTCCCGCCGGCTCCTTACAAAGCCATCATGTATGTAGACTCGGTAGGCTGCCTGAGTTGCAAATTGCAGTTAGCCGAATGGAAAAAAATGATACGGCAGGTCGATTCGGTAACGAACGGCTCGGTTCCTTTTTTGTTCTTCCTCCACTCGAACGACAGTTCCCATATCCGGTATTTGTTGAAACGTGCCGGCTTCGAACGTCCCGTATGTATGGATACGGCCGGCGTATTGAACCGGTTGAACCGGTTCCCGTCCGACGAGGCATTCCATACATTCCTGGTAAACCGGCAAAACCGGGTGGTACTGATAGGCAACCCGATTCATAATCCGGCGGTGAAAGACCTCTACTTATCGGTGCTTACCGGATACAAAAGCCAACCGGACGGTTTACAAACCACAGCCCGGATAGAACGACCGTTTATCGACTTGGGAACCTGCACTACAACCGACTTACGGACTTCCGTTGCCATAAGAAATACAGGAAACAATCCGCTTCTTGTTTTGGACGTCAGTAAAACATGCGACTGCATGGAAGTAACTTACGATAAACAGCCGGCTGCTCCCGGCGACAGCATCTTTGTACACATCACGCTTTCGGGTAAAAAGCCGGGCGCTTTCCATGAAACGCTTTTCATCCGGTGCAATACGGAGAAATTAATCAGTTATCGCATTCGGGGTGAAATAAGTAATGAACCAACCGTTTCCGGAGCAATCGGTAACACCCTATAACTAACTCACATCCAAACAAATGAATTTTCAGAGAAATTTTGGAGAGCAATAATGCATGCTAAAAACTCACTTTTATGGCCCGAATGAAATTTGTTTCCGTACTATCGCATTACTTTGCAACGTTCAATCGACGCAACATGGAGAACCTACTTTATCGCCTGCACACAGGCTTCTTTTTCCTGACGGGAATATTGCTTGTATGCACGGTGCTGTTCAATCCGACAGTACCGGCAGGCGGAAGTACGGGCGCCCAGGCCTGCTGGTTCCACTTCGTGATGCTCTTTGCAGGAGGCGGCCTTTTCCTGGCTGCACTCACCACAAAAGGAAATTTGCATTACCGGTTTTCGATTGCCGACGGCTGCCTGGGGCTTTACCTGGCCGTAATGCTCCTGACGTATAACCGGCAACTGAATCCGGCCCCGTACCGGCTTTTGTTCTGGCTCCAGGCCGGCGTATTGTGGTTTTACCTGCGAATCGGCTTTACGAATTTCCCCGTCACCGGGAAAGTATTGCCGGTAATTCTAATCGCGCTGGGGAGTGTCGAAGCCGTTTGGGGTATCGCGCAGGGAGCCGGATTGCTCCCCTCCGGGCACCGTTTATACAACCTGACCGGCTCATTCTTCAACCCCGGGCCTTACAGCGGCTTCCTCGCCGTATTACTCCCGGTAGCGCTGAACGGCCTATTCGTTTACCGGGACAAAAGTTCGCGTTTAAAACGGAGACTCCGTTTCCTGTCGGTGGCGACCGTATGCCTTATCCTGACCGTTTTACCGGCCGGTATGAGCCGGACAGCCTGGATAAGCGTCTTGGTTTCCGCATGCTGGGTAACAGGAATGCATGTACGGGGCGCGAACCGATTCGCGGACTGGGGGAAGAAACACAAAACCCGGCTGGCCGGTATCCTGACAGCATTCGTCCTTATCGGAGCGATAACGTTAACCGGCCTGTTCCTGATGAAAAAAGACTCCGCTTCCGGCCGGTTCCTTATCTGGAAACTTGCCACCGGGGCCTTCCTGGAAGAGCCGTTCAAAGGGAGCGGGTTAGGCAGCTTCGCCGGTAAATATGCCGACTGGCAAACCGCCTATTTCCAATCCGGATACGGAAGCGAAACGGAAAAACGGGTGGCCGGTTCTCCCGAATACGCTTTTAACGAGTACATCCAGATAGGAAAAGAACAAGGAATTTGCGGGTTGTTGCTTTTCATCGCCTGGCTAACGGACGGCTTTGTACAGGCAGCCCGGAAACGCAGAGCAGGTATCGGGGGCGCCATTCTCGCGTTCGCGGTGTTCGCCTTCGCCTCTTATCCGTTGCAACTGCCGGCATTCGGCATCCTGCTTATTTTTTTGATTTCCCTGGCGGATACACCTATATCACTCTATTCTAACAACCCTTCTTGCGTTTTTAACCCAGAAGGGACGGGGGAGGCCACATTAATGGGTAAGGGACGGCCTCCCCTTTTTTTCTTTTCCCGCCGGGCAGTTATGTACTCGTTTACGTTCCTGTTAGCGCTCGCCGGTTGGCATTTATACGGCAGGCAAAAAGAAAATTACCGGTGCTTCGGGGAATGGAGCCGGCTGCAACAGCTCCATTACAACCAGGCATATAAGCAGGCAACCGAAGGATACGCGGCTCTATACCCTCATTTAAGCGCTTATCCTTCTTTCCTTTTTGAATATGCCCGGTGTTTAGCCGGGCAACGACATCATCAAGAAGCGATTACCGTGCTGAATCGTGCAGCCGCACTCAGTTGCGACCCGATGATTTACAACGTAATGGCAAAAAATTACCAGGCATGCGGTGAATACCGGCAAGCGGAAAAATGGTTATTGAAATCAGCCTGGCTACTTCCGGAAAGGATTTATCCTTATTACCTATTAACCGGGTTATATGCCGAAACCGCTTTTTACAATCCGTTCAAAATGGAACATGCCGCAGCCATCGTACTTTCCAAAAAGCCCAAAGTAGAAAACGAAGCCGTATACGAAATGAAAGAGGAAGCCGGAAGGCTTACCGGAGGCTGAACTGGCCCGGTTAACAAGCCATGCTAAGGCTGTAGCTACCCCCGTACAGGAGAAAAAATGCTGGAATTGCCTATATTCGTATACCCGGTAGCGGCATTCGTTTCGCCGCTTCTTCCGGTTTGCAAACAGGGAAAAGACCGAATGCAAAAAAGCAAAGACACAGCGCTGAGATAATTTTCTTCTCTCCCTCGCTGTGTCTCCGTGTCCCTTCTATATTCTCAATTCCCTCACATCAGAAATTGAGCTGCATCATCGCTTGCAACCGGTTGTCGTGGTGGTTGTTGCCGTCCATATTTACCCGGCGCCCCCACAAATATTCCACTCCCATTTGCAGGTTCGAAGTCAGGTTCCAGAATACGTTGGTTACTAAGTACTGGGCATATTTGTACTGGTCGCCCCAGGTAACCGTACCCGCTACGTACCGGTCGGCATAATCCCGTACGTGGCTATAGGTACACGACATAAACGTACTCTTCGAAAAGTTGTACTGCAATCCGAAGTAACCGCCCCACGCTTCCACGTTTTTCAGCCGGCCGTTCTTATCCGCATCCGGAACCATATCCAGACCGCCTTCGTATACATCCTGGAAATAGCTGGTTATACCTTTTCCATAGGCTGCCTGGTAAAAAGCGATTAATTTCCGGTAAAAGTTCCAGCTTCCGCTCGCTTTCACCCCCCACGCCGTATTCGTACGGTTCTTGCCGGCCAGCACGTCGTGGTATTGCATATTGCGCAGCAAACCCGAAACACGCAACCAGCTCGCACCCTCGTCCCAGTTGAACTGTACGTAAGCCGGGATGTCGGGGATACGCTGATTTACCATGTACGTCGTTTCGTCGGTGGTAGCGCTGGCAATCGGCAATTCGGCTCCGATGCCTACGCTCCATTTCGGATCGATAGTATATACATAATCCACTACCATATTCGGAATGGCAGTAAAACCCGGCGCATTTTCATTGTCGATGGTGGGCGGTGCGGCCGCCATATCCGAAAACAGGCTGTAGTTGTACCCGGCCGTGATGCCCCGATAGGTAAGGTAAGCGTATTGCAGCTCGAACCCGTAGCCGTTTCCGAGGAAGTTCCCATTCAGGTAAACACCCAGTTGGTTGTCGTCGCCCGGCAATCCTACGAAATTGATAAACAGGTTACTCGTAGCCGCACTGAATTGCAGCAGGCCGCCGTCGCCTTTCCGGATGCCGTTCATGGGAATGGCGCTGGTGGTGAAGTTGGTGGCGTTGTTAATGGGGTTTCCCCAGTCGAACGAAACTGTTGTTTTAGCATAGCCGCCGATACCCAGGTAGAACTTGTGGTCTTTGCCGATAAGGGCGAAGCGCGGGGCCCCGGGAGCGGTAAATGCTTTCGGCGCGTTTTGGATAAACACGTCGATTACTTCCTTTCCGCGGGTGGTGTCGCCCACTACCAGCGACAACGGTCCTTCGTTTCTTTTCGAAGGATGATTTTGTGCAACGGCCATACCGGCGCTTAGCGTGGTCATGGCAAGTAAGCATGTTAGAAATGGAATTTTTTTCATAAGTTATAAATTGAAATGTGCTTGTTGTAAGTGCATCCAGACAAGCCTGCGTGTTTGCTGTTCTTTGCGTGTCTGTTCCGGTTTTATTTGTAATACTCCTCGTTCATCCGGAACGTGAACGAGCGGTGATAATACAACGCAACCAATCCCACGATTACCGTCAGCACACAATTCGCCAGAAAAGGGAACTGGTTGCTTTTGGTGTGGAACAGCGAGCGGATAGCGTCCATCAGGAACGGCGTAACCGTAATCGCCAGGTAATTCACGGCCAGTACGAACGATAAGGCCTGTGTTGCTTTCTTCTCGGAAACCACCGTTTCGGTAGCCTTATCGTAAATAACCGGCTGGAAAATGCCGTAACCGAATCCCATCAGGAAAGCGGCGATGCACATCCCCCACGGGTCGCGCGTAAGGCCCATGTAAAGCAATCCGCCGGCGACGGAAGCAAAAGCCACGTAACTGGTACTTTGCTTAAACGTTTTGATAATAACCGGCAGAAAAAATCCGGGCAGGAATACGGCCAGAAAGAAAATAGCCGTAATGGTTCCGAGCCAGGAATTATCGATACGATACCTTTGCATCAGAAACGGCAGGTAATACGAAATGATGACGGTAGCGAAGCATACGAAAAAATATAGCCCCATGATACCGTACAACCGTTTCAGTAAAAAGCCGTCTTTTATTTTTTCCTTACCGGTTTGCGGAAAGGCCGGACGTGCAGGCGCAGCCGGCGCAGGCGTTGTCACCGTTGCCGGATGAATCACTTCTTTGTCGAGGCTCCTTAGGAACGGCGACAAAGCTAACGGAACCAACGGTAACAAGTAAACAAGAAAGGGAAGATGCCAGTTGCCTCCGCCTAACCATCCTACCACAAAAGTGGCCAGCACCAATGAGACATTGGAAATACCGGATTTAATACCCAATTGCTGCATCCGGTACTTGCCTACGAACGTGTCGGCCAGCAGCCCGGCGGCCAAGGGAATCAGCAAGCCGCATCCCATGCCTAACAGGCAACTGATTAAGATCAACGCCGTCATACTTTTGGCAAAAAAGTAAAGTATGCCGCTGATCGAATACACGAGTAAAGCAACTACCACGATCGTTACTTTGTTTTTCGACAAAGACAATTTCCCCGACAACAACACGAACGGTATGATGAGGAGATTGGGAAGTACCGTGAGTAACTGGATTTCCAACTCTGAGGTATGCGGAAATATTTCGTCCAGGTCGCCGAGTATCGGGCTTACTGCGAGCCCCGGTAAATTAACGACCAGCGAAATAGACCAAATGGCTATGAGCGTTAACAAGGGAATGGTTCCCTTTCCTGTTTGTATGTTCATAATGAAATGTTTTACGCTTTTTCTTCAGCAATCGCTTTATCTACCTGGGCTTCGGTAGGTACGTATCCGGCAGGCCAGTGCGAAACCTGGCTCGGCTTGCGTCCTTCGATTTCCCAGTCGAACGGTTCGAATGTGGTGTTCGGATCCCTCCACGATTTTTTACGATTGGCATATACCACGAACGGCAACGCGAAGAAAATGGCAACCCCTAATGCCAGGATACCGACATATACGGCCGGACTGCCCGTTTTGATTTGCGAGGGCGGCACGAAACTCAGTACCAGCGCTAAAAAGGCGCCCAAGATACCTAAAATAGTAACGAACCAGATACCGAACGCACCTCCGGGAATTTTGAATCCCCGCCTTTTATTCGGTTGCGTATGGCGCAGCCAGATGCAAGCCGCATAGATGATGATAACCATAATCAGGTAGATGATGGTAGCCATCTGGCTCATAATCTGGTAAGCCGATTGTACCGAAGGTAACAACACCAGTACGAAAGTGAGCAGCGTTACAAAAGCAGCCTGAATATATAAGATAGGCGTCTGGATACCGGCTTTGTTCGTTTTCTGAAGCGAGCGCGGCAGATAACCGGCTTTTCCTACGGCCAAAATACCGGTAGACGGGCCGGCGATAATAACACTTACCTGTCCGATAACCCCGAAGGTAATCAGCAACGCCATAATATTTCCCATCCACGGTAAGCCTACGGAAGCCCATAAATCGCGGTAAGCTACCAGCAAGCTCTGTAACAGGTTGATTTTCTTTTCGGGTACTACCACGCCGATGGCCAGGGTAGCCAGCACGAATATCACGATGATAATTAAAGCAGCCAAAAATACCGAACGCGGATACTCTTTGGCCGGCTGACGCATTTGCTGGATGTGTACCGCCTGCATCTCCATTCCTCCGTAGAACAGGAAAATACTGGCAGCCAGAACGATGGTGTTAAACTGGGTAAAGTCGGGCCAGAACGATTGATGCAAAGGCAAATGCATCGGTTTACCCATTACCACATAAATGATGCCTAACAAGATAATGATGGCGGCCGGGATAATGGTACCGAACAAACCACCCAAGGTACTCAGCTTATTGGCCGACTTCAGCCCGCGGAAGGTATTGAACGTACTGAACCAGTAAACGGCCAGCAATACGATAATGGTGTACAGCTTGTTACTGGCGAGCCGGGCGTCGAATGCTTCGGGCCAGAAGATATAAGCCAGGGAAACGCTCGAGAACATCAGTACCGACGGAAACCAGATTACCACCGTTTGCCATTCCAGGTACATAGCCGCCCACCCCCAACGAGCGCCGAATGCTTCGGAAACCCAACGGAACAAACCGCCGCTTTGGGTGAAAGTAGATGCCAGCTCGGCACAGACTAACGAAAACGGGATAAGGAAAACCACGGCTGCGAAAATGTAATAAAAAATAGAAGTCAGTCCGAATTCGGCCTGCGACGAAAGTCCGCGTAAGCTTACGATTGTAGTAACAATCATAATCGTCATGGTAATCATCGAGATGCCCAGTATTTTTTTAGGAGGGCGGTTTACCGTTACGGCCGGGCCTTTTACGGTAGTTCCTCCGGCTGACGCGGCCGTAGTACCGCCAACGACAGCGGCGGTTCCGGCCGGAGCGGCTTTCCCGGCAGTAGTAGTCGTTCTGCGGGTAGACGTTGTTCCGGACGAGGGCGTTCCCGAAGGAACGTTTTGTGAGTTTGTTGCCATATAATTTCGGTTTAAAATAATATCTCTTGTATAGAAAGAAGAAAGCGCTTGCACAAAGGGCCTGTCCTCGTTTCCGCCCGACCGGGACGGAAAGAGGACGGCTGTTCCGGTTATTCCGGGTAGTATGTCAAAGCCGTCCGCAAAGGCGGCTTACCGGTTTCAAAGTACCGGATAGGCTTTTGCAACGCGCGTACCGTACCGGTAATGTACGTTCGGCTGGGCTGTAAAGCTTACATTGCTCCGGGCTTCGAACAACATCACGATATCCGAACCTCCGAACTGGAAGTACGAGATTTCTTCTCCTTTGCGCAACGTACGTCCTACTTCGGCGGTAAGTACCACCGACGAAACCTGGGCCATACCCATCGGCAACACGGCTACCAAGCCTATCGGGCTGTCGATAACCACCAATCCGCGGGTTTGTATAAACTCGTATCCCGGTTTGTCGGGCGCATCGAATGTACGTTTGGCTACGATACGATGTTTGCCGTCCGGGTCGCCGGGAATCGGTTCGGCTACTACCTGCAAATACACGGTTCCCTGGATATTCCGCGATTCTACTATAGTACCGGGTACCGGCGCATGCTCGCGGTGGTAATCGAACGTATTCAGGAACGAGTGGGTAAAATAGCCCCCCTTGAACCGGTCGGCATACGGGCTTCCTTCCAGCAATTCCATTACCTGCCAGTGAAGTCCTTTGATGTTCACGTGCGAATCGGCGCGGATTTCCCATTGTCCGCCGAACGTAGCGTCGGCAGGCGAAACGATTACCGTCGGGTCGGTTATGGCGGCTACCGGACGTAATCCCGGCTTGCAGAAACGGGCGAACAAATCGTTATACGTTTTCCAGCCTCCCCGCGGACGCATATACTCGTCCATGTTGTAAAGCGGCGATTCGTAGAACGTTTTTTCCGATTCCGGCGTGAGCGATTCCGGCGTATCCATAAAGGCACCGAAGCTCTGAACGAATTTCACCATCCAGGCCGACAGCGGCGTGAGCGGTTTCATCTTTTCACTGGGAGCCACCTTATTTTGCAAGCTTAGCACCGGTTCCTGGTCGAGCAGGAAATAAAATTTACATACATGCTCGTATACGGTTTTGCCGTAGTAGTCTTCTACCGGCACCCAGTGCAATTGTTTATTCAACCAGTCGAAATAATCGTCGAGCGATTGGATATCCGACATCGCATCGATTTTATATTGCTGGGCATTCTGCAATGCCTGTTCGAATTTTTCTTTCCACCCGTTCTGGCTGATCATATCGATCAACTCTTGTACTACAGGTTCATACTTGTTATTATCCATTTTGTTTGTAATTTTAATCGTTGTGAAAATACGCCCCTTATTTCATCGTTTGCAACACTTCGTCGCGGGCAGCCACTACGCAATCCATGACATGGTTCATGATATCCGGAGTAACGAATACGTTCATCGGATAGCATTTCAACGCATATACTACAGCTTCGGGATCGGTACCGGCCGGATTATAATCGGCATTCCGGAATCCGGTGCTGTAAGCCATGTGCGGCGTATATTTGCCGTTGATTTGCTTGCCGGAGAGATACCAGTCGAACAACTTTTCGCCGATAGCCTGGGTAAACTGATTGTATTTGATCAAATCGCCCCGGTAATTCTTATCGGTAAGCTCCTTGTTGAACTGCGAATCGGCATCCACCCCTTCCGGATAGATACGGAACAACGTAATAAACCCGTCGTCGTCGGCATCGGCCATCACCATCTGCGGATGCTCGTCGATAAGCGTCTGCAAATAATACCGTACTTCGAGAATACCGCCCAAGATGGCCTGGAACCCTTTTACCCCCAGGTATTTCATCGTAGCCCATCCGGCCAGCGAACCGGCGGCGCTCCGGGATACTTCCAGCGTATAATACATCGGGTTGTACGGAGTAACTTCCTGCAAGTACGCGTACGAGCCGCGACGCATGATGTTTTCGAATTCGGCAGCGTCTTTATAAACGAAGCAACTGCTTACATAAGGCGACCAACCGAATTTATGAAAGTCGACCCCGATGGCATCCGCATAATGGATTCCCTTGATAATTTCCATATTCTTCTTAGCGATTTTCATCACCTCGGGCGAAAATTCCAACGGATTGTTTTCAAAATCGTACTGGTCGAACATAATCCACGACCATCCGGCAACGGCATCGGCATACAACAAAGTTTGCCCGTAGCCTTGCGGGTTGGGGTATTTGTCCATCAACTGGCGTACTTCGGCAATCGGGTCGAATACGCTGGCATCGGTGGTACCCATCGTACAAATAATGGAAGCAACCGGAATACCTTCCGACTGAAATTCTTTGAGCTTTTCTTCCAGCGCGGTGAGACTCATCTGGTTTGTCGTATCGTCGGTCGGAATCAGTACGATATTGTCCATACCCAGTCCGGTCCAGTCGGTTTCGTTTTCGCGGCAGTAGTGCGATTGTGCCGAGCACAATACTTTCGCATCCGTACGGATACCTTTGTTGCGCGAATCGGGCAATACGCGGGTGAGCGCATATTTCAACCCGTATAACCAGCAACCGCTACCGCCGTAGGTATAAATACAACCGGCTTTTGTCGGTTCCCAGCCGAACAGGTTGGCAATCATACCGGCGCTTTCCAGCTCGGCTTTGTGTACATTCCACGAATATTCGCCCTCGATGATATTCGGCATGAAAATCAGCGGGAAAATCGAAGCGATGATACTGGCCGTATTCGGTTGGGGCCATACGTTCGCCATCGTGAGCGGACTGGCTACGTTCGGCATACCCTGGAACAGATTGATCGTATCGTCCATCACCGATTCGAGCGCTTGCGGTTCCGATTCGATACTGGCCGCTTTCACATTCGGATAATCGTAAGTCAATTGCGAGCTGCTGCCCAAATAGGCGGGACCGCCTTTTTCCGGACGTAGGTTATCTATTTTTTCAATGGCTTTCAGTATCGACTGGGCTAACGGATCGTCCGCTCCCCGAAAAGGCGAAGGGAATTCGGAAGTCATTAATTGTCTGTATTTCGCCCATTTGGGTGCATTTTCCGTTACCTGGCCGTTCGACCAGCTACTTTCCATCTTTTCTTTCTGTTCCATAATTAATTGCTTTTTTTACCCGGATAGTTTTCCGGTTATCCGGGTGGTTAAATATTCACATAACTTGCCGGGTACGCGCTATGCGCACCGAAAGTTACCTTTATAACAAGTGCATTTTTGAAACTGTTTATCGTTTGGTGCGGATTAGTTACCCGTTAACCTTTCGGAACAGGTTGATAGTAAACGAATAAGGAAAAGAAACTGTTATACAGGAGCGCATTTCCGCCGTTTCGGGAAAACGGACCGGGATTGCTGTTTTAACAAAGTTTTGAGCCGGTTTATCACCGGAACAAGCAAAAAAAGAACCGCGCCGTTCGTGTCTCCCCCAAGACACTCCAGGCGCGGCCTCTTCATCACAAAACTCAAAAAAAGTAAACATAGTCAAGGCCAGAACACCTTATTTCTTCTTTATCACGTTTCCGTTTTGGTCGAAATAGATGGTCTTATATTTTGTACGCCCGTTAACACCGGCTTTCGACATAGCCACTTCATATTTCGTGGAGTTGCCGTTCTGGATAATCTGGGCTTTGTTTACCGTATAATCGGGGTAATTAGCCGAAATATATTCCTTGATAAGGGCCGGAACATCTACCAGCAATACGTCCATTTCACCGTAAAGCAACTCGCCGCCCGGCGAAAGTACCAAATCGTATTCCAATCCTTC
>DBGBSM010000296.1:0-4115 GCA_048468815.1 Parabacteroides sp. | reverse complement strand
AAGCAGCAATTGGGCAACTTCCCGCAGGCCTACTCGCACCTGGCGATGATTAACACGGCCATCCTGCTCTCGAAGGAAAAGCCGGCGTCGCGGTTTATCCGGCCGTAAGGAAAAGGAAGAAGCACCGTTTACAAGTCGTGTCCCCGCAGGCAAAAGTCGCATGCCGGATACACAGCAACCATCAAATAACAAACGTAGCCGCCTGACTGATTTTATGGCCGATGTCGAACAACGCATCCGACAACGTTTTTAATTCCGTAGCGTTAAAACGCGCAGGTTTCCCGTTTACAATGCCGCCGTTAAGCCGCTGATAAAACCACTGGGGCGACCTTTTAAAGTAAGTCCGGGCCAAAGCGGATACCGAAATAAAAGGTAAAATCGATTCGAGCCTTTCTCTTATCAATACTTCGGCCGCGTTTCTATTGGTATCTTCGGCACATGCTACCAGGCCGGCAGAAAAAGCGTTTATATCTTTATCGGCAAGGGACCTCATGTCCCTGTCAACAGCCGCTATATCTTCTTCGGTTTCCGCATTCACGAAACGTTCTTTCAATTTTTCAATAGTTGTTTTCATAACTTGTCTGTTTGATTCCTTTTCCCTGATAAGGAAGAAGGAAAGTAATTAATCAATCTCTTTTAATTTCTGCGTCAGGCTCTGGATTTGATAATCCAACTCGGCTTCATAATGCCCTCTATTTCTAAGTTCTCTATAATAGCAAAGGTAAAACAATAACTCCTTCTCTAATTTCTTCCGCTCTTTACTGATGGTTTTTTCTTTCATAGTCGCTTTAGTTTCTTAACCCTATCCAGATAGTGCAAACCGTAGGCAGAAGCAAGTTTATTCGGGTATACCGAGGTGCCGTCTATCTCCGATTCTTTAGGAATAAAAGTAATATCAATTTTGTAATTACGCAAACCGATAAGAAAGTTATTTACGGATTTCATCCGTATAGCCTTCTGCGGTCGTCTCGCTACCGATTCAATTCGCTTCTCGCGTACAGCTACACGAAACAAACCGGAGGATAAAAGAATAAAAGCTCCCGGCCACCTTATGCCTGTACCAGTTCGCCGAGGAAAGGCAGCGTTTCGGCCTGTTCCTGTAAGGTGAAACGGGCGATGTCGGAGATGCTGCCCACTTTCACGGTGATGGCTTCCGGGGGAAGGGCACGGAACATATCCTCGTCGGTTACGTCGTCGCCCACAGCCAGCACGAAATCGAAATCGTCGCGCGAAAGCAGCCGCTTCGCTTCCGAGCCTTTGGTATAGGCGGGCGACTTGATTTCCACAATCTTATTCCCGCGCATCACCTGCAAATTCTCCCTTGCGCAAGGTCCCGACAACGCTTCGGCCAACTGTTCCACCCGCACCGAAGCCAGCCACGCATCCACATTGCGGTAATGCCATACCAGCGCCGTTTGCTTGATTTCCATGCGCGAACCCGGCGTACGGGCAATCATCTGTTGGATAATCCGGATAATCTCGTCGTTCCATTCCGTTTCGGGCAGGCGGCTGTACCAGCGTCCGCGCTCCTTGTAAAACGCCCCGTGCTCGGCAGCCAGCGAAAGCGGCAGCATGCCGAACCACTTCTCCAGCGTGCCCCGGTCGCGGCCGCTGCTGATGGCCACCGAGTTCTGCGGGTCGGAAAGCAGTCGCTTCAGTACCCCGTACAGTTCCCGGGTAGGTACCGCTTCTTCCGGCGTGGCGGCGAAAGGCACGAGCGTACCGTCGTAATCGAGGATAATCAGCCGCCGGCCGCTTTTCCGGTAAGCCTGCCGGATAAGCGACAGGTTCTCTTTCCGTATCAGTTTGTTCTGCAACGACTCGTTCCGGCGGCCGATAGCCGTGAGCTCCTTTACAAAGTCGGCCGCCCATTTATTTACCGTATGCACGGAAAGCTGATGTTGCATCCGCCGCATCCGTTCCTCCTGTTGCCGGCAGGGCATTTCCAGCGCCCGGTAAACGGCCTGCTCTATCTCGCTCACATCGTTCGGATTGATTACCAACGCCTCTTTCAGCTCGCTCGACGCACCGGCCATCTCACTCAATATCAATACGCCAGGCATATTGCGCTTAGCGGCTACATACTCTTTAGCCACCAAGTTCATTCCGTCGCGCAGGGGCGTAACCAGGGCGATATGCGCCAGGCAATACAAGGCAATGAGCTCGTCGAACGAAAAGCTGCGGTAGAAATAATGCACCGGCGTCCAGTCGATATCCGAGTATTTGCCGTTGATGGCGCTCACCGTTTCGTTAATGGAACGCTTCAGGTTGGCGTACGCTTTCACCTTATCGCGCGAAGGCACCACAATCATGGCGAGCGATACCTTGCCGCGGTACTCCGGGTGTTTCTCCAGGAAGAGGTCGAAGCCCTGCAGGCGGTGCAGGATGCCTTTGCTGTAATCAAGCCGGTCGACCGAGAGAATGAGCTTGCGGTTGCCGAACTGGCGCGCCAGCCGCTCCGTTTTCCGTTTCACCACCGGCGAGACGGGCGCCTCGTGGTACTTGGCGAAGTTGATGCCCATCGGAAAAGAATCGACATGTACCATCCGGTCTTTCAAGCGGACGTCGCCGTAATCGGTATCGAGTTGCAGCACATGGCTCAGGGCGCTGAGGAAATGGCGCATGTAATCGGGCGTATGAAACCCTACCTGGTCGGCGCCCAGCAACCCGTTCAACAACTCCGCCCGCTCGGGCAGTACGCGGAACAACTCGTACGAAGGGAAAGGTATGTGATGGAAATACCCGATGCGCACCCCGGGGCAGGCTTTGCGAAGCATCCCCGGAAGCAGCATCAACTGGTAATCGTGTACCCAAACGATGTCGTCGGGCTCCACGTACCGGCACGTTTCTCGGCAAAACAGTTCGTTTACCTGCTTATAGGCTTCCCAGTACTCGGGCAAATACTGCACATAGGCATAAAAATAATGGCACAACGGCCACAGGATGCCGTTGCTGTACCCTTCGTAGTAAGCCTGTACCTGCTCGGGCGTAAGAAAAACCGGATGCAGGCAGTGCTGCTCCAGGTAACCGGTAACAGCCTGTGCTTCCTGCCGGCCGGCGGCATAGGCGCCGGGCCAGCCTATCCAATGCTTTTCCACGGAGAGGCGCAAAGAATGCAAACCGGTAGCCAATCCTCCTTCCGATAGAGAAAAACGGTAGCCGCTTTCTTTCCGGACGGCTTTTACCGGCAGGCGGTTCGAAACGATAATCAATTTCATACGTAATCGGGGTTCTGTCCATCACTTAATATAACAGCCCGCACCGCAGTAAGATTAAAGCATTCAGATTTCTTTACAGTTAAACCTTGACTATATAATAAAAAAGGAACACAGAGACACGGAGTGCTTAAAAAAAGAAGCAAACGCATCTTCCCTGGAATTCGGACGGGAAGCGGCTGCTTCCTTTCTTCCCGTTTGTTCTTCCCTTCGAAATGCATCTTCGGAGCGATGCCGCCCCGAAGAGTATGCCACGTATTAAGGACGACTTGCGCAACTCGTTTCCCCAAAGTCGGGCAACCCGTCACGGAAGGTTGCTCAACTCTCGACAGAAGGTTCCTCAACTCTCGACGGAAGGTTCCTCAACTTGTTTCCGAGAGTTGCTCAACTTGTTGCAGAAGGTTGCTCAACCTTTCACTAACGAGTCGAGCAACCTTTCTCCTACGCCCTTTTTTATCTCCTTTTACCCCGCACCGGATTCGGGCAACCGTTTCTTACCAGCCCCTGAAAAGCACCGGGCACTTGATATGGAACCAGGGGACTTAGTGAGAGAACGTAAAGAAAATGGTACGGAGCGAACGCCCGGAAGGCTACGTTGTCAAAAGATTATGCTGTTTCAATAGGGCCTTCTCCGGTTTTTTATCGTATTGAATAAAACCGGCCGCTTCGTATGGAGCTCCGGGCCTCAGTGAGAGAGTGTAAAGGAAATGGTACGGAGTGAACATCCGAAAGGCTACGTAGCCACAAGATTACGCTGTTTCGTATAACCCTTCTCCGGTTTTTACCGTATGGAATAAAAGCAGCCGCTTCGTATGGAACCCCGGGCCTCGGGCGATGAGCGTTAAGCAGACCGGCTGAAAGCGAGCGTTAAAAAAGCCACGCTGTTTGAGCTCCTGTAAG
>DBGBSM010000295.1:0-1805 GCA_048468815.1 Parabacteroides sp. | reverse complement strand
CTTTTTACTCGGCCAGCAGCCCCCGGTTGCGTAATAACGGCTCGATGCCGGGCTCCGCGCCGCGGAAGTTTTTATACATATCGGCCGCTTCGTCGATGCATCCGGGCGTAAGGATGTGTTTCCGGAATTTGCCGGCCGTGGCCTGGTCGAAAATATCGCCTGTTTCCACATATGCCTCGAAAGCATCCGCATCCAGCACTTCGGCCCACATATAACTATAGTAACCGGCCGTATAGCCTCCTCCCATCGTATGGTTGAAATACGTAGAACGATAGCGGGGAGGAATCTGGCCCAACGCGCCGATGCGTTTCATCGCATCCGCTTCGAACCGCACTACGTCGAAATCGGCCGGCACTTCTTTCAAGGTATGGTAATCCATATCCAGCAGCGAAGCCTGTACGTACTCGGCCGTAATAAAGCCCTGCCCGTACTTGCCGCTCTTTTTCAGTTTTTCGAGCAGCCCGGCGGGAATCGGTTCGCCGGTTTGGTAATGGTGCGCATACACCGCCAGCACTTCCGGTTCGAGCACCCAATGCTCCATTACCTGCGAAGGAAGCTCCACAAAGTCGCGGGGCACGCCCGATACGCCGTAATAATGTACATCCTTGAACAGGTTATGCAGCGCATGCCCGAATTCGTGGAACATCGTGGAAGCTTCGTCAACGCTCAACAAAGCCGGCTGGTTACCCGAAGGCTTGCTGAAATTGCATACGATGGTAACCACCGGCGCCACCTTCGCACCGTTTTCGTAACCCTGCGAACGATACGTACCGCACCAGGCGCCGCCCCGTTTGCTTTCGCGCGGGAAGTAATCCATATACAATACGCCCAGGTGCTCGCCCGAAGCGTCTTTACACTCGAACGCCACCGCATCGGCATGGGGCTTCGGAATATCCTGCAATTCGGTAAAGGTAATGCCGTACAAACGGTTCGCCACATGAAACATGCCCTTGCGCACGTTTTCCAGCTTCAGGTACGGGCGGATTTGCGTTTCATCGAGGTCGAACTTCGCCTGCATGTTTTTCTCGTTGTAATAGCGCCAGTCCCAACCTTCGAGCTTACCCGACACCCCGTCGGCCTGCATCAAAGCCTGTAGCTCGGCCGCTTCTTCTTTCGCTTTCGCCAAAGCGGGTTTCCACACCCGGCCTAATAAGTCGTATACCTGCTGCTCGTCGCCAGCCATCCGGTCGTCGAGTACGAACGAAGCATAATCGTCGTATCCCATCAAGCGGGCTTTTTCCAGCCGGAGGGTTACCAGTTGCTTTACTATTTCCTTATTATCGGCGTCGTTGCCATTATTGCCCCGGTTGAGGTAGGCCTCGAAAATCTGTTTGCGCAACTCCCGCTTGTCGGAAAACTGCAGGAAAGGCATAATGCTCGGGTTATGCAGGGTAAATATCCATTTCCCTTCCTGCCCGGCGGCTTTGGCCGTTTCGGCTGCCGATGCGACGAGGTTAGCGGGTAGCCCCGACAAGTCGTTTTCATCGGTAACCACCAACCGGAACGCATTCGTTTCCTTCAGCATATTTTGCCCGAAGGTAAGCTGCAACAGAGCGATACGGCTGTTCAATTCCCGCAAGGCGGCTTGCTTGCCGGCATCCAGGTGAGCGCCGTGCCGTACGAACTGCTTGTATGTTTTTTCCACCAGTTTTTTCTGCTCTTTATCCAGCGTGGACGAGCCGAGGCCGTCGTACACGGCTTTTACCCGGGCAAAAAGCGCCTGGTTAAGGTAAATATCGTCGTTGTGTTTGGAAAGCAGGGGCGAAAGTTCTTTGCTCAACGCCTGCATATCGTCGGACGTATCG
>DBGBSM010000294.1:0-1952 GCA_048468815.1 Parabacteroides sp. | reverse complement strand
CTCATCAGTTTGCCTAACGCCGTTCCCCGGGCCAAATCGGCATGAAAGATTACGCCCCGTCCTCCGGGCTGATACGGTTTACCGGTATCTTCGTGGCCGATAATCTGTCCCGGGCGCACGCAGAGCAAGGTAGCTGCCCGGTAATCGGCCTCGTCGAGGCCGTACCGGATTTCATCGCCGGTTCCTTCTTGCTGAAAAATACCGTAAAAACCGAAATACATACGGGAATGGCGGCGCGGGGGCGCCAGGGAAAGATCGACTACGTTTATCATCGGGTGAGAACCCGGTTGGCCATAAAGCCGGTTATAGTCGATTACGCTTGCAATCTTTACAATTCTACTCATGGGTATGGGGTTAAGAGATTGCAAAGGTAGCGGTTTTCCGACGACTTACCTCTTCCAGAGAGGGATAAAATCACCTCACGATACCAGCGTACGTCCTTCCGGAAAGCTGGAAAATCAGGTGCATCCGCCCGTTCCGGAAAGCCCGGCTACGTGCGTTTTCTTTTATATGTTTTGCAACAGGATACGTTTTTCAGCGAAACAGGCTCACCAATAAAATACCCGCCGCTACCGCCACGACAGTGGCTACCAGCCCGGGCATCATAAACGAGTGGTTCAGTACGTATTTCCCAATGCGGGTGGTACCCGTACGGTCGAAGTTAATGGCCGCCACCACGGTAGGATAGTTCGGAATAAAAAAGTAGCCGTTCACCGCCGGGAACATCGCTATCAATAAAAAAGGCGAAATGCCCAACGCTATGCCGAGCGGCATAAAAGCGCGTACCGTAGCTGCCTGGCTGTATAACAGGATAGACATACCGAACAAGGCAATTCCGAACAACCAGGGCATTTCGGTTACCACTCCTTCGATAGAGCCTTTCAGCGCCGCCATATTTCCCTGCAGGAACGTGTCGCCCATCCAGGCGATTCCGAAAATAGCCACTACCGCCTGCATACCGGCGATAAAAACGGAGCCTTGCGTAGCTTTGATTCCGTCGGTACAGGTAAGCAGCAAGATAACGGCGGCGGCGGCCAGCATCAGTATTTCGATGATAACCGGCATGCTTACCGTTACGAGCTGCCCGTCGACGATACGCCCCGGACGCATGCTTTCGAACGAACCGAAAAATACGATGGCTACCGTAGCGAGCAAAAACACAATAACCGAAGCCAAGGCTTTGCGGTTATGGATAGGGGGTATGTTGCGCCTGTTTTTTTCGTCGTTCATCATTCCTTCGGCCACACGGCGCCGGTATTCGGGGTCGTCGCTCAATTCCTTTCCTACCCGGAGCGAGGCCAATGCGCCCGCCAGTACGCCTATCAGGGTAGCCGGAATGCTGATCATCAAAATATCGAGCAGCGAAATTCCGAAGCCGGTAAGCATGCTGAGCAGCGCCACCGTAGCCGCCGAAATAGGGCTGGCGGTAATCGCCTGTTGCGAAGCGATAACGGCAATCGCCAACGGACGCTCGGGCCGCACCTTCGTTTCGTGCGCCACTTCGGAAATTACGGGGAGCAACGAGTAGGCCACATGCCCGGTACCGGCCAGGAAGGTAAATAAATACGTAACGAACGGGCTGTAAAGCGTAATGTGCGACGGGTGTTTCCGGAGGAACCGCTCGGCTACCTTTACCATCAAATCGAGGCCGCCTGCCGCTTGCATGCAACTGGCGGCCGAGATAACGGCCACGATCATCAACATGACGTCGATGGGGGGCGAAGTGGGTTCGAGCCCGAAGGCAAACGTAAGGATACCTAAGCCGATGCCGCCCATCACTCCCAGTCCGATGCCGCCTAAGCGGGCGCCGACGATGATGGCGGTAAGAACGAATAAGAATTGAATTAACATGGATTCGCGTGCGTTTGTCGTTATATAAGCCTGTGTTCTTTTCAAAGAGGCAAAAATAACACAAAATTATGAGGTAAGCCGAAGTTAATCCGTTTTGCTTC
>DBGBSM010000293.1:0-10160 GCA_048468815.1 Parabacteroides sp. | reverse complement strand
TTGCTTCGCTTACCGCTGGATGAAGAAGCGCTACATCAACTACGAAATAAAGTCGGCCGGTTTATGAGCGGATGGCTCTTATACGGGGTCGGCTTCCTGGCGCAACTGCTGTTCTCGGCACGGCTGCTGGTGCAATGGATTGCATCGGAGCGGGCCAAACGGGTACTGTCGCCGGTAATTTTCTGGCAACTCAGCATGCTGGCTTCTTTCCTGTTGTGCCTGTACGGGTGGCTGCGCAACGACTTCGCCATCATCGTGGGCCAGCTCGTTTCGTACTACATTTACATCTGGAACCTCCAGGCGAAGGGCGCTTGGCGGAAACTGGTGCCGGCGTTGCAGGTTATCTTCCTTTTTATGCCGGCCGCCGCCGTACTGTGGGGCCTGGTTAACTGGCGCGAAACGGTGCCCCACTTGTTCGTACAGGAGCATATCCCGCTGTGGCTCATCGCATTCGGTACGCTGGGACAATTTACCTTCACGCTGCGGTTCGTATACCAGTGGTGGTACTCGCACCGGCTGGGCGAATCGGTGTTGCCGCTCAACTTCTGGGTTATCAGCCTGTGCGGCTCGGCTATGATTATCGCCTACGCCCTGATCCGGCGCGACCCGGTGCTTATCCTCGGCCAATCCACGGGCGTGCTGGTGTATGCGCGGAACATTTACCTGTCGCTGCGGGGAGCGGCCCGATAGTGCGGCTGCGAACGGCCCGAAATCTTTTTCATCCGTATTCTTTTGGCTATCGGGTCGGAATAAATTATCTTTAGGGAACCATTTTAAACGTAATCGCCATGAAAGAAACGCGGTCTTCCTCGTCCGAAGCACGCACCTTCCGGACGCAACAGGCAAAGCAGCCTACGAGCAGCCGCCAGCAGTTTCCTTTCGCCGACAACCGACCTGTCGCCCGGTTTCAGCAAACTATCCAGCGGAAAGTACTTATCGGCGAACAACCGGTCATACCCACACCTGGCGGAGAGGCCTATATAACAGGGCACAAACCGGTCAAGGTTCCGGCAGAAAAAACTGCCTGGCTTACCGACGAATACGCGCGGAGATATACCGGCACCGACGAATTTGAAAAGCATATTACCGGAAAGCCGGTAGATTGCGGGTTAGCCCAAAAATACGGCGAATGGTACCGGATAAACCATTTTTCCAACCATCATTTTTTCGTTCTGGGCGAAAATCACGCCGCATTCGGGTATCGGGAACTGATGCAGGAAAGCAACCAGCCGGGAAAAGTGCTGGGCGAAGGAGGCTCCAATGCGCTGATGTCAGCCACACCCGGCAGCCCGTTAGAAGCCAATTCTTTCCCTACGGCTTTGAAAAATCCAGCCAGCGGCCAGCCACGCGAATATATGATGGAAAATCCTGTATCGAAAGCGTATTTTGCTTTACTTAAGCTAAAAGCCTGCTTAAATAGTCCCAATCCTCTCCCGGGCATAGGAACAGGCCCCGGCAACAGAAAAGAGGAGGCCGCGACCTGGATAAAGAATTATCAAAGCGCACTCCCGTCCGACAGGGGAAAACACCCTACATACCAGGTTCCTTATTACAAAACAGGCGCTACATTCGTGTATGCGCAACACGAAACAAAAGCGGAAAGTTACTCGCTCCTCACCACAACGCAAGGAGTCTTGAATACCTTGTTTACCCAACTGGACAAAAAAACTACCCGAACCGATTACGAACCGGCAGCATGGTTACATCTGAAATATTTCATAAACAAGCAAGACGACCAAGGTTGGAAGGCAGTCGACGAAGAACACTACTATCCTTTACTCGAAGCATTGAAAAAAGGCTCGGAAAAAGAAACGGGGTTATGGAAAGGGACTTCTACCGAACCGTTTCCCACCGGATTGGAAAAGGCCGAGGCAACACCTGTCGAGCAACCGGTCAAAGCTGCCATACCCACACTTGCAATCAACAAAAAAGCTGAATTAGATAAGGCGCACCTGGCAAAAGCATACGCCCACCGGGAATACAGCATGTACCAATCGATATTGAAAGCGAAAACAGACGATTCGTTCGTGATGGCCGGTATGGGAAACAACCATGCCCTACACCTGAAGCCGGCATTAGAAGCTGTGGGTGTTCCGGTAATCACGCTGCAAGATTTCCACGCCACCTATACCTGCGATGCCATTACGCCGATGAAAGAACAAGACCCGGATTTCGACACCAAAGAAGCCGATGCCGAAAACGCCTACCGAGCATACCGGGAAGAACTGGCCCGGATAGAGGCGGAAGAAGCTTTAAAAACAAAAAAACCGGAAGAAATCGCGACCGTACAGGTAAAGGTAACGAAAAAACTATCTTGTTCATTAGTGACATTCGGCATACTATTAGTAGTAGGCGCCCTCGTAACGATAGGCTACCTTTTAAATTTAGGCGAAAAATTAGCCCCGAAAATAACAGGAATGCCGGGCAACGGCACTTCCGGCTCGTCGGAATTGTAGGCAGTTTTGAAGCGAACGGCCCGGAGCCGGAAGCGGCGCTCCCATTTTACAAATTCCCGACCTTCCGCACCTTGTCGCCCGCCCGTTTTTCGAGTTCGGAGATACGCAGCGTAATCACTTTGCCGGCCGGTTTGCCGCCACGGTACGTTACCACCCGCAGCCACGTAGCGTTTTTCGGGATGCTTAGGGGCGACTCGTACTTCGGCGTAAACTCGTCGGGGTCGGTATTATCGAAAGTATAATAGATGTCTGTTCCGGGCAATTCGCTGGCCAGCGTTACGGCGAGCGAGCCGTCGGCCTTCCACTCCGGCGTAATCACGGCATTGTACATGCTCCGCGCGTAGTTGATGCCGGCGTAATCCGCCCGGGCGAAGTGGCGTTCCACGCGCGGATAAAACCCTTCCCACTCGCACTTGCCGGGGCCGCTCCACAACACTTCGGCCAGCGCCCAACCGCGCGGCCACGCCATGTACTCGGCATGCCGGAAGGTAGGAACCGATTCGGCCCAGATATTGCCTTGTCCGCCCAAAATCATTTCAGCGGGCACCCCTTCGGGCACCGGGTTAAAGCGGTACGAATCGGACAAGCGGCACATCGAATACGTATCGGGCTCCACCGAAGGCTCGCCCTGCCACAAATCGAGGTAACAATGTTCGGAGGGCGTCATAATCACGTGATGCCCGGCCTGTGCCGCCTGAATGCCGCCTTCCATGCCGCGCCAGCTCATCACGGTGGCGTCGGGCGCCAGGCCGCCTTCGAGAATCTCGTCCCAACCGATGAGTTTTTTCCCTTTCGTCTTCAGCAATGCTTCCATCCGGTGGATGAAGTAGCTCTGCAATTCTTTTTCGTCTTTCAGCCCCTCGGCCTTCATGCGCGCCTGGCAACGCGGACACTTGTGCCAGAAGCCTTTATAACATTCGTCGCCACCGATATGCACGTACTCGTCGGGAAACAGGGAGGCCACTTCGGTAAGTACTTTATCCATAAATTCGAACGTACTTTCTTTCCCGGCGCACAAGGTGTTTTCGTCGTCGCCGTAAAACTTATTTCCTACGCCTACCGCAGCCGGCGCCTTAATACAAGCCAGCTCCGGATAGGCCACTAGTGCCGCTACACTGTGCCCCGGCACGTCGATTTCCGGAATCACCCGTACGAACCGGGCGGCTGCATAATCGAGCACTTCCTGTACATCCGCGGCCGTATAGAAACCGCCGTACGTGGCTTTTTCGCCGGGTTGCTGCGGCTCGCGCTGCCACCATTGCCCTACGCGGGGAGCGCGCCACGCTCCTACCTCGGTAAGCCGGGGCAACGAAGGGATTTCGAGGCGCCAGCCCTGGTCGTCGGTAAGGTGCCAGTGAAACACGTTGAGCTTATACTCGGCCAGCTCGTCGATAAGCCGTTTCACCTCGTCTTTGGTAAACCAGTGCCGGCTCACGTCAAGCATGATGCCCCGCCACGGAAACCGGGGCGCATCGGTTATATCCACTGACGACGCCGTCCACACGGCACCGGTTTGGGGAGTAGCGGATTTGATTGGGGGCGGAAGCAATTGCAGGAAGGTTTGCACGCCGTAAAAAATTCCTGCCGGAGCGGATGCCGTAATGTGTACGCCCGAGGGACTCACTCGGAGGCGGTATCCTTCCTTGCCCAGCGAATCGTCGCCGGTAAGCTCGAAACGAATCGCGCCTTTTTCTTTTACCGGCAAGGTAAATCCGGTGGCGGGGGCTATTTTTTCGTTCAGGTAACGGGCAATCCCCAGGAGGGCTTCGTTTTGCCCGTCGCAGCCGATAGCGGTGCGCTCTGTAAGCTCGAAAGCGGAATTTTCCGTTTTGATTTCTTGCGGCACCGGGATAAGCGCCGGGAATGGGTTACCGGACTGGCCGGCATTTTTTTCGGAACAGGCTGCCACGCACAGGCATAGGGCGGCGGCCGCACAGGAAAGGAAGGTGTTTTTCATTCTGTTATATCGTTTATTTTATAGGTTGCGGACAAGATACATCCGGCTTTTCCGGAGCGTACTTTCACTCGCTCTCCCCGATAGGCAGCAACCTGGCAGGTATGCCGGAAACCGGTTCGTTTTGCCGGGAGGTTTGCCGGGAGTCTTTCCGGGAAGGCAAGAGTAAACAGCCGGCCGGTATGCCGAAAGCCGTTTATCTTTTCTCCGGAAAGCAAAAGTAGGAAGAATTTTACAAGTTAACAAAAGCCCCGGGCATAATCAGCTTCCGGAACCGTTTACTTCGTTACCGGTGGAAAAGCCGCGCTGATGCATCCCGGAGGATTCGGGCATACAGGCAGCAAACCGGTCACAGGATGGCTCCGCAGGCTTTGTCCCCGCGCGGCCCGCTTCGTTCGCTGCACACGCCCCGGCGTTATTCTTCCCGCTCCGGGTGATTGTGTTGTAACCGGAAAAATTCTTTTTGCCGTTCTATTTCCTGCCGCAATTCGTTTTCGGTAGGCATATAGAGCATGTATTTCGAAGCGAACAGCCGGTCGCTGTCGTGCAGAACGGAATAACGCGCCAGGTCTTCGTCGGTTTCCGAGCAGAGCACGAGGCCGATGGTGGGATTGTCGCCTTCCCCGCGCACCCGCTCGTCGTAAATCCGTACGTACATATCCATCTGTCCTACGTCCTGGTGGGTAATCGTAGACGTTTTGAGGTCGATCAGCACGAACGACTTGAGGAGGTAATTATAAAAAACGAGGTCGATAAAATAATCCCGTTTCTCGGTACGGATTAATTTCTGGCGGGCAACGAACGAAAAGCCTTTCCCCAATTCGAGCAGGAAACGCTGCAAATTCCCGATAATGGCCGATTCCAGGTCCGACTCGGAGAAATCGCCGTTGGGCGCCAGCCCGATAAACTCCGCCACAGTAGGATTCTTAATAAACGCCATCTTATCCTGCCCGAACAGCTCGGTGACAGTAGGCATGCCGGCCTTGACGTTTTCGTTGTGCTGCGAAAGCAGTAACCGCTCGTAGTACTGCGAACCGATATTCCGGTCGAGCGTGCGGTAGCTCCACATCTGTTCGGCCGCTTCCCGGAGATACCAGGTGCGGGCTTCGATATTCGTAACCTGCATTAACCGCTTGTAATGCGACCAAGTCAATATTCGCCACGGTGTAGCGAATATTTCGGGAAATGTGTTATAAAACTGCCGATAATAATAAAGTGATCCAACGGAGAAGCCTTTTCCGAACTCCGCCGTCAACTCTTCCGACAGCATTTTTACCAGTTGCTTGCCGTAGCCGGCTCGTTCCTTTCCCTGCTGTTCTTCTTCCACGATACGTTTGCCTAATTGCCAGTAGGCTTCCACCATCGCCGAGTTGATAGCGGCGTAGGCGGTTTGGCGGGCACGGGTTACAATCTGCTTGATTTCCTGTATAAAATCCGGATTATACAGGGAACGGGGAGTTTCTTTTTTCATAGGTAAAGTCAGTTAATAGTGATCATGTTTACACGACAGAGCGAACCGGCCGCAAGAACAAACCCGTTCGGTTACGCCGGGATACCGCCCTTTCTTCGTGTCGAAGGAACAAAGATAATCAAATTTGCGGAATAACGGCCGGCATAGCTTATTTTCAGACGGCACAAAAATACAAAGGTACAAGCGAGCCGAAGCTGCCTGTACCCGACTCTTTACTGGGGGGTAGTCCGCAAATACCCATAGCCTGAGAGTTTTTTTATTCCCGGTTAAATTACCGGATACGCATCCGCTACTTTCGTTCCGTAACGGTAATGCACGCCGGGCTGCGCGGTGAAACTCACGTTACTCTTCGCCTCGAACACCATCACGATATCCGAGCCTCCGAACTGGAAGTAGGCAATCTCTTCGCCCTTCCGCAAGGTGCGCCCTGCCTCGGCCGTAATAACCACCGACGAAACCGGCCCCATGCCTATCGGCAAAACAGCAACCAGCCCCACCGGACTATCGATTACTATCAGCCCCCGGGTTTGCACGAACTGGTAACCGGTCTGGTCTGCAAGCCTGAACTCCCGGGTGGCCACCACTTTGTGTGTACCCGGCGTACTCCCTTCCACCGGTTCCGACACAACATTCATATATACCGCTCCCCGGATATTCCGGGCCTCCACGATCGTTCCGCCTACCGGAGCATGCAGCCGGTGATAATCGAACGTATTCAGGAACATGTGCGCAAAGGCGCCCCCTTTAAAACGGCCGGCGTACGGACTGCCTTCGAGCAACTCGCCGATTTTCCAGTGCAACCCCTTCACCGTTACCTCCGAGTCTTCGCGGATTTCCCATTGACCGCAAAAAACGGAGTCGGCCGGCGACACGATAACAGACGGGTCGGTAATGGCAGCCACCGGGCGGGTTCCCGGCTTGTAGAACCGGGCGAACATGTCGTTGTACGACCGCCAGCCGCCCCGCGGACGGATATATTCGTGCATGTTGTACGCAGGTGTATCGTAAAAAGTTTTTTCCGTTTCGGGTGTAAGCGACCCGGGCGAGTCCATAAAAGCGCCTAAACTGTCGATGTATTTTACCATCCAGGCCGAAAGAGGCGTAAGCGGTTGCATCCGGTCGGCAGGAACGATTTTATTTTGGAAACCCGCCACCGGTTCCCGGTCGAGGATGAAGTAAAATTGGCAAATCGTTTCGTAAACCAGTGTACCGTAATTGTTTTCTACCGGAATCCAGTGCAGCAGCGAATCGAGCCAGGCATAATAATCGTCCAGCGTTTCTATCCGGTCGATTGGTTCGATACGGTAACGCCGCACGTCTTGTAAGGCTTCTTCAAATTTATCCTGCCAGCCGTTTTCGTTTATCAAGCCGACCAATTCCTCCACAACAGGAGCATAACGCATGTTTTTCATTCGATTTATCCCATTAGTTTTTGCCATTTATTTATCCCCGAAAGTTTCCACACAAAAGTGGCTGCGCCGGAGAACGGCCGCCTGTTTCCCTACGGCGTGGCACCTACCCGGAATGCGTCGTTTTTCCGCATTCACACAAAAAGGGAAACGACTGTGCGATGCGGCGGCATCCGGACAGGAACGGCCGGATTCGTGCCGGTTCACTTTTCTATTGCTGTTCCCTGGAAGCAGCGGGATAAAAATAAAAAGAAGCCCTGAAGCAAACAAACCAAAAAAATCAAACTTACATCAAATAATCGTCTAAAATAAAAAGCAAAAATCGATTTCACTAAACAATTCATACCATACGATAGCTATTTTTCACTCTATATTCCTTTTTTGTCCCTATTTACCCAGTTTACCTACTATACAAATTAACCTATACCGAAAAGACTTTAGCCGGTTAGGCAGGTACAGGTTTCTTTTTTCATAAATGGATAAATTGCATAGAAAAAACACGGAGAATAAAACGCCCACACGTTTCCTTATTCGGCCACCGGTTCGAGCCGTCTTTCCCGCAGGCAGTACCGGTAACAAGGTATCCCTTCTCCCATCGCTTCCGTATCTTCCCAAAGAGTGAGGATGCCGTCGCGTATCATACAAGACTCATCTGCGGCTATAAAAGGCAGGTAAGGCAATTCTTCCCGCATCACGATCCGTTCGCAAAGCCCCCAATCCTCCAACAACAGGACGCAGACCCTGCGGGGGTCGTCCGCAAGAATGTAAACCATATCTTCGTGGCCGTTGCCGTCGATATCGCCGTATGCATACGCGTCGTTCTTAGCGCCGCCCTCGCTATCGACCCGGGCATAAAGCAAGTTCCGGCGAAACTTGTTATGCTGTAAAATTGCCCCCTCCAAACGCAACGTATCGCCCTGGTAAAGATAGACGACATCTTCGGCGGAGACGCTATAAGACATGCCCAGCGGATCGTAAACCACCTGGCCGGAGCCGAAAGCCAATCGTATGCCGTCGCCGTCATTCGCGGCAACGGAAACGATTTCGCTCGCATGCGAAAATGCATCGTTTTCGCACGGACAGAGTTTCAATTCCCCCACATAACGCAAAGCGGTTCCGCGGCCGGAGCCTTCCATCGTAGCTTCCCTTTTCTGCGCTGTACCTCCCTCACCAGTCGCCTCTCCCTCTTTTCCTATCCCCGTATATTCCTTGCCATACGATGCGGATAGGGTTTCTTTATCGCCGGTTTCCGACGACAGCATTGCGATACGGTTACGAGTTATTTCCTTACGGAAAAGCCTGTACGGAGAAAAGTATATAAAAGGAATGAGAAGATAAAAAAGAAGAAAAACACCGGTAAAGCCGGGCGAAATTATACCGGCAAGGAGAGGAGTTTTACCAAGCGGACTCTGGTAGTTGGGATTGCCGGAATTACGCTTTCTTCGGTCACTGCGAATTTCAGGAAGTGCAGGTTTGCGACAGTTAGGATTGTCGAAACGATAGTTCAAGGTGGCGAGGTCGTTCTAAGGGATTTATTTGCTGCGACAGTTAGGATTGTTCAAAAGGATAGCACCTTGATTTTCTTCCGCTTGTTTACAGTATATATAAAAAAAGAAAAGGCTATCCGTCACGGACAACCAATCTTCATTGTTAACCTTAAATCTAATACCATGAAAAACACACTGCAAATATAGCGAGTTTATGCTATACAACACAATAAAATAATTGGAAAATTCATTCACTTAACCTGATTTAACAAAATCATGTTTTAAAACATGGTTTTGCAGCAAGAAGCAGCATCTATCGAACCGCAAAATGCCTGTTTCGCCCATCTTCCGAACCGGAATAACAGCCTGTACTTACATAATGTATATCGCAGAAAATAAACACAGAGGCACAGAAACACAGAGAAAATAAATTACCAGCCTTCATATCCCCCCGAAAAGTAACGATTTCCCTACAGCCCGGAGTCACATATGAAGCGGCCGATGCTTTTCAGGGCACGGTAAAATGCGGTTATTCGATTCTGACGGAAGGCATATTCTTTTCATTTCAAAGGCGCTGTGTCTCCGTGCCTCTGTGCTTCATTTATCTGTCGGAAAGAAATTTTTGTCATAGACTAAGGGGTCAAGCCAAAGAAACGAGAACCCGCCGTGGTAACGGCCTAAACCGGCCAGGTAAGGAGGAAAGCCGGCCTTCGCAAGAAAGCCTTTGTTTCTTTCCGGGGAAAGAAAACAACGTTTTCTTCAAAAGTTCTTTTTAAAAAGAACCGGCCACCTCGTATGGAACCCCGGGCCTCGGGCCATGAGCGTTAAGCAGACCGGCTGGGAGTGAGCGTTAAAAAAGCCACGCTGTTTGAGCTCCTGCAAGGAGCGAGTTCGGGGCTTTTAGCGAACGAAAGCCGGGATGTAGCGAAGCGGACGTAGCCCTTGAACTTTGCATAAATCCCTCACGTTCGGCATTATCCAAACAAGTTTGGCTACTGCCTCGCTCAATCGGGATTTTCTTTCAAGAGAAAGAAATGAAAACCCGCCGTGGTAACGGCCTAAACCGGCCCGGTAAGGAGGAAAGCCAGTATTGGCATAGAAAGCCTTTGTTTCTTTCACCAGAAAGAAAGTCAAATTTTCTTCAAAAGTTCTTTTTAAAAAGAACGGGCCACTTCGTATGGACCCCCGGGCCTCAGCGAGAGAGCGTGAAGAAAATGGTACGGAGCGAACGCCCGGAAGGCCACGCTGTTTGAGGGAGCGTAGCGAGCGAGTTCGGGGCCTTCAGTGAGTGGAGTGCCATTTTTAGCGAGCGAGGTGTCAGCCCTTGAACTTTTTTTGCTTCGTTTTTTTCTTTCAAGAGAAAAAAATGAAGACCCGCCGTGG
>DBGBSM010000292.1:0-5396 GCA_048468815.1 Parabacteroides sp. | reverse complement strand
CTTTACGCAACGCACCGGCAAACTGGAATCCGTATTCAAATTGATATTCGACCCATCATTAGAAGCGCTCAATTTGTAAACACACTTATCTTTTTTCTTATAAGACAACGAAGAGGTGGTGCACGAAAAAACGCTGACATGAACATATCCTGTATAAGCCTGAATCAAGGTCAACTCCCGCATATTGGGTATCCGCCAGCCCTCCGGACACGGATTGGTTACCCGATTATTATAAATATCTTGACTTGAAATTTTTATTCGCTGGTTCTGTTCATTCGTACATACTACCGACGAAACGACAAAACCCGTATACGGCCTGTTATACTCGCTGGTTTCATCTGTAATCGCCAACGGTTGGCCTTTATCGTCTACAATGCGCAAGGCATTCCGGTTTATTGCGGATAAATCGAACCGCTTCCCGTTACTGTCATCGGCAATCTTTACATAGTCGATTACCTCATCCCCGGCAACAGGCGCTGATGCGTACTGAGGATTGCTGTAATCGATTCCCAGATTCCGCACACAACGGTAATTCCAATACCCGTCGTTATTTTGATTACTGCCTATGGAAGCGCCTTCCTCGGCCCAGAACTGGATATTGTTACTGTTGGTGTAGTGATATTTTCTATGGTTTCCCTGTTCACCGTTATTTCCGTTAGAAGGCCAGGTTACCGTTTCACCGTTGGGCATCAACTGTACATCGAGCGGCAACGCATCTTTTCCGAGGAACAGACCGGTCATTTGGTTCACAGCCGGCAGGTACCAACGAATTTCGTCGTTATCGATTACGCCGTTGCCGTTCAAGTCGCGGTTCCGTTGCAGACAAGCCTGTTGCAAGAGATAAATGCCGTAACTGGCATTGTTTTTCAGTCGGTCCGTCGATAAATCGATATAGGTATTCCACTTCCATTTATTATTTACATCAAAACCGAAAATATTGTAATACATATTATACCGGCCGTTCGTTTTGGAAGGCTCGAAATATCCGATCGAAGTTGAACCTCCGCTTATTCCCTTCTGATTCTGGATAGGTAACCGGCCGTTCGAATCGGAATCATCGTAAATTACCTCGTTAGTCGATTCGATACCCCATGCGGTAGCCTGGCTTCCGGCGGTACTATAGAAAGTTTTGATAGATTTCTGGCTAATCAGGAAATTCGAGGTCGTAAGACTACTTTCTTGATCCTGGCTATATTGCGTATCGCATAAAATATGCATTTCACGGTTGTCGCAATTGACGAACTTGCTCCAATGCGGATGAGCCGTACCCGTTATCGGGTCGGTGTCGTAATAATACTCGTCGATAAATACCGTAAACACGGCATTTCCATCAGAATCGTATAACGACGTTTCACTCGCCGGTTCGTTTTTTTCGTTTTTGAGGCGTTTTACTAACGTGGCTATATCGATCCGTTCGGCCGTATTTTCCGGGAACGGTACATATTCGTTGCGGTATGCCCAACCGGCCGGAACTACGTTTTCGGTACACTCCGAATAATACATATATCCCCAACTTATCCGGCTTTTTTGAATCCTCCTAGAAGTTGTACACTTTTCCGGAAAAGGCCATCCCACCAACTCATCAGCCGAGTAACCCACATCTTCTCGGTTCCCGTTGCTCGTTTTCAAACCGCTGTAAACATACTGCCGTATTTCCTTACTATTATAACTTTTCTTATTCTGTACGAACCACACCCATTTGTAATCCTTCGCCGCATCCCCCCGGCCGTCCGGGTCGAACGGCGTTTTTACGCGGTACGACGCATTATCGGTAACGCTTTCTTTGCGGAACACGATACGGTCGGTTACGTAATGCGCATCGACGAAATAAAACTGTTTGGCCTTGATTACTTCGCCTTCCGCACCGGGCTGATTTTCGACGGGTTCTTTTTGATTCGGGTCGTTCGAAGACGTAACCTCCAGTTCGATATTATCCACCCCCGTAATCGTAACGTTATACGTATACGACGTATTGCGCTCGCATTTGAAATCCGAGGCTTTCCTATTCAGATAACCCAGGTGGATGGTATACTTCACTTCGGCCGTACGTTCTTTTACGCTTCCGTCGGTATCCGTATATGTTTCGTAATACGAGCCGGTCATTTCTATATAGGTGGCATACTTATGAGCGTTGATATAAGCCCCGTTACTCGTTTTGTTACTGCCGGGCACCGGTTCCTTTTCCTGCCGCTCCCGTTCCTGGTAATCCGTAATTTCGCGAAGCGCCGGTTTGCGGTTCTCGAACAGATAAAAAGTAAAGTCGCCGCCGTTCAGCACTTGCTGCTCATCGCGCGACAAGGCATCGAAGTTTACATATTCGTTTTCCGGTTTCGTACACCGGTACAACTCACCCGCTTTCTCATCATCGGCAATCCCCGCATAATCGGCATCCGTTTCGCTTCCGGAATAAGGACGCTCGAACAGATACGAATAAACCGGCACGTTCGCCACCCGGTATCCTTTCGGAATAAACCGGATACCGGCAGCCGACCGCACGATGAAATGCACCCGGGCATCCAACCGTTTCAGATAGACCTTTCCGGTAGTTACGTATTTTCCTTCTACAATGAACCGGCCGTCTTCGTCGATGGTTACCCGGCCGCCGGTAAGCGTTCCGTCGGCTGCAAGCTCGTCGACACCGAACGAACCGCTCATCAGCAGCAATCCGTTTTGCCTGTCGACCGGCGCTTCCGGCGAGGCCAACACTGCGGATAAACTCTTCAGGTCATCCAACGTAGTGATTTCTTTCAGCGCTTCACTGGCTTCGTACGCCTTTGATTCACCCAGGTTCGCCACGGCGAAAATCCGCTTCGCTCCGGACGTTACTTCCATTTCGATGTTTCCGGAGGTAACGGCTTTCTCCGTTCCTTCCCCGGCCAGTTCCAACTCTTTATACAAAAACAACCCGGAAGTTTCGTACGCACATGTTCCGTCGGCCGATTGCTTGAATACGAACACAAACAAATCGTTGACCTTATATTCTGCCTGTTCGGTAAGCGCTCCTTTCGTAAGCACATCCTTTTCAGCGGCATTTCCGGTGGCGAAATGCAACTTGATTACTACCGGAATCCCTTCCGTAACCTGTTCTTCCAAACTGCCCGGCCGTTCATCGACCGTACACGCTTCAAAAGCACAAAAAGAACATATCCAAACCAATATATATACCGTGTAACGCATCATACTCAAATTAGTTTACCCTCTTTTATTTTATCACGAAAACGCCGGAATATCGACCTCGGCCGGTTTCCACTCCAACACCTTTGTCGCCACCTGAATAGTAATCAGATGCGCATCCCCGCTCATCGTAACATCCAACTGATACCAATCCTTCCGTTGCAACGTTTTCGTGTCCGGATTTTCAATCTCGACCGGCCATGTACCTTCACTGATTATTTCGTTTCCACGCCGAATCTGCCCCTTAATCACTAATTTCGTTTTCCGGATTTTATTGTCGTTGGCAAACGCATAAAAAGAAGCCAGCGTTTCGGAACCGGAAGAAGCCGTACCGTGCCTTATGTCTTTATACGAACCGTTCCAGCCTTCCTTATCGCACACCAGGTTCACCGCAGCAAACGAAGAAGCGGTAGTAGCCGGGTCGGTTAACAGATTCGTTTGCGCAACGTAATCGGCCAGTTCCACGGAAGTGAGCCGGAAAAAGCAGGTTTTATCGCCCCCTTGAAAATTTACGGCCACCTTCGACAAGTCGATGCGGGCCGTAAGCTGGATTAAATCGAGCGTTACTTCGTTCTTTATTCCGTCCGTTTCACGTTGAAGCGTATACCCCGTACGGGAAGCCGTTTTAATAAGCAGAGGCGTTTGTTGCGTAAGGGTAGTGAAAACCCGGAGAAACTCTTCTTCGTTGTATATCTCTTTCAGTATCCGGTTCGCGGTATTCGGCTCGCCGTTCAGCATACCGCCGCTCGCATTGGCCACGGCATATATATTTACCGTGCTACCCACTTTCAAATCGTTGAACGTTGCCTGGCTGTTTCCGTTCCCCGCTGTCCATTCGGCCAATCCTACCCGTACCGACCGGTCGAACACCAAGATAAGGACATCCAAAAGAGCCATATCGGAAGAGGAAGACACTTTTTCTTTCATCCCCTCTACGGTAACGGTAATAGAAGTAGCCTCCCGCGCTCGAGCATCGTTTTCGGTTTCAACGAGCATATCCCCTTCGGCCGAGCAGGCTGCCAGGATGAAAGCGACGACTCCTACAAAAAATATGATGAATGATTTCATATCGAACTGCTGTTTTCAAGGGCAAAGATAGCGGGGAAACCGCTCCGGTACCGGTAGGTGGTTCTCTCTTGTTTAATGGGTAAATCTCTCTTGTTTACAGCGGATTGCCGACAGGATAGGTAAGCCTATCCGATACGGTGGGTATCTCTATCATACCCGGCGGAACGCAAGGATAAAAAGGGGACGTACACAAAAGAAGCATGCAGGAAATCGCTTCCCTGCATGCTTCTTTTTTTATCGGAACAAGTAGTATATTTTAATCCAAATCGGCATGGATAGGAACGATAGACCAGTTGGCTACCGTAACCTTTACCTGCAAGTCGGCCGGGTCGGCACCGCCTTTGATACCGGTGATATTCGCTTCGATTTGGTAAACCGAGTTACGGAGTACTTTATTGGCCAATTCGGCATTGCTGTCGTCGTCGATCAACACTTTATAAAATATAGAATTAGTGGAGCCATTGTCGAATGTGATATATCCGTTCAGAATCAAATAAGTAGGATTCGTACCGTTTTCGTTTGCCAGCACGTAAGCTTTGAAAATATCGTCAGTCCAGCTTGCCGTATTCGCCACCGTATTACCGGCAGTATGCATTTTTATATAAGAAGTCTCCACCGAAGCATCCGCTACATGGCCGGCAAAAAGCAGCTGGCTGTGCGCTTTACCCTGAAGGAAACCGGCAGCAGCATCATACACGGAAGCCGTGGAAGCGCCGTTGTAAACTTTCGATTGGCTACGTCCGTTTATCAAGTAAGCCTCTGTAAGAGTAAATGATTTGGCACCTGCGCTTATCGCATCAGCAGAAAAGTTTACGCTTATTTTATTCAATTCCACTTTGGCAGCGATACGGGCTACTTCCACGGAAATCGTATTTACCGGACTTTCAGCCGTACCATTCGGAGCGGCGGTTAATGCTGTTTCCGTTACTTTCATCCCCGACATAATAAACTTATCAGTGACGGTAGCATTCGCCAGATTACTTACCAACGCCTGGTAATCGGCTAAAGTTTTCGATGCGGAGGGAAGCGTTATGCCCGTTTTGCCTTTTACGTTGGCGATTACCGTTACCTGATACGTTTGTCCGGCACGCAGTCCGCGGCTGTTATCGAAATAAATCGTTTTATCGGTCAGCTCGTCTGCCGTAGCATCCTTA
>DBGBSM010000291.1:0-1866 GCA_048468815.1 Parabacteroides sp. | reverse complement strand
GCACCGGCTCTATCCTCACCCGGGTAATTCCGCGGCCGATAAAATCGAGCTGGCCGGCCGCCTTGCGCGACAAGTCGATAATCCAGCCCCTGCGGAACGGCCCCCGGTCGTCGATACGCACCACGACCCGTTTTCCGTTCGCCAGGTCGGTTACCCGTACGTATGTACCGAACGGAAGATAACGGTGCGCCGCCGTCAATTCGTTCCGGTCGTACACCTCGCCGCTTGCCGTTCGCCGGCCGTGAAACCGGTCGTGGTAAAACGAGGCAATGCCTTCCTCCAGTTGCGCATCCACCCTGTTCCAAACGAAACAAATAAAAAGCAAACAGAGTATCCGGCAACGGAAAGAAGGCATTTTCAATATTCTTTTTTATTTCAGTTCAGGCTATCTCATTGCAGCAGCTCGCCTTGATAGGTTCCGGTAAGCGAGTGCAGGAACGCTACTAACTTGGTCATATCCTGGTCGGTAATTTCCTTTCCTACCTGGAACGTATGCATATACCGGATAGCGTCTTCGAGCGAAGCCACCGTACCGTCGTGCATATACGGATACGTAACGGCCACGTTACGCAACGTAGGCGTTTTGAACCGGTGACGGTCGGCTTCGCTTTTCGTTACGCTGAAACGGCCGTTGTCGCCATCGGTAAGGCCGGTGCCGCGGAAATCGAAATAATTGCCTTTTACCCCCATATATTCGTACGACTGTCCGCCCAGGTTCATACCCACGTGGCAGGTAGCGCAGTTATTTTGCTTGAACAAATCGTATCCTTCCCGTTCTTCCTGCGAAAGCGCGCCGGCGTCGCCCTGCAAATAAGCGTCGAAACGGCTGGGCGTAAGCAATGTTTTTTCAAACTCGGCAATCGCATCCGTAATGGTAGCCTGGTTGAACCCTTCGGGATAAACCGCCTCGAATTCCTTCTTCAGCCCCGCATCCGCCATCAGCGCAGCCGATATGTCGTCGAACGATTTGTGCCCCATTTCCACCGGATTCAACGGAGGGCCTGCAGCCTGTTCCTTCAAGTCGGCCGCCCGGCCGTCCCAGAACTGAACGAAATTCAGCGCGGCATTGTAAACGGTAGGCGCATTCACGCCGCCGAACTGGCCGCCGATACCTTCCGAATACTGCTTCCGGTCTACGCCGCCGGTGTTCAATCCGTGGCACGTAGCGCACGACACCGTATTATCGGCCGATAAACGGGTATCGTGGTAGAGCTTGAACCCTAATTTTACCTTGTTACTGTCGGTGGGGATAGAGGCCAATAACGGCTGAACCGGCTCGTTACTGAATTCTTCGGCTACGGTAGGGCTTACGAAACGGGCGGCGCGCGTAGCCTTGGCCCACTTCAGCACCACTTCTTTTTCCGCACTGCTCAGCGACGTTCCCCAGTGAATAGCCGAGAATTTTGCCGGCGGCATCGTTTCGCCCAATACGGCATACTCCACTTTCGTCATATCCGTTTCCGAAACCGGCTCGCCGTTGTCGAGCGCTTCCACCAGCGCCGTGAGGTCTACATACTTGGTACCTTCCTGCATGTCTTGCTTCACCTGGGTACCGATTACCGGGAAGTTTCCGTAAAACGGAGCGGACGCCTGGGCCGAATGGCACATCAGGCAGCCGTTATCCTTAATGATAGCCGCCACCTGTTTCGCCTGGTTCCCTTCGTACTTTTTGTACTCCGAGCCGCATCCCGAAGCTACTAACGCCAGCGCAAGCAGCAACGCCGGCGCTCCCGCTCCCTTGACCAATGAATTACACGTAACCATAGATGTAATAACTTTAAATTTGTTTTGAGTACAAAAGTATTACTTTTTTTCACACCATCAACCCGGTAAGGCAAAAATATCGCGTCACAGCCGTATTTTCAT
>DBGBSM010000290.1:0-5155 GCA_048468815.1 Parabacteroides sp. | reverse complement strand
CCTTCCGAAACCAGCTTGTTATCTACGAAGAACTGGTAATTGGAAATATGGCCGCCGGCGTCGCGCCCCTGGTTGGGCGTATACAGGAATCCGCTTATCGTATAGGCCTGGTCTAAATCGATTACCAGTTCCTGCGGACCTTGCGGAAGGTATACCGTGCTGTAACCGTTTCCGTCGAAAATCCGGTCGCTATTCTCTATTTTCGGTTTCGCTATCCGGTAACACTCTACCGGTATATCCGCGCGATAAGTGCTCGTAGGGCTCTGTTTACCCGATTGCTGGTCGTAAGCGATCGCTTTCACCACGCCTTTTTGTGCGAACGGGAACGATCCGTCGTACAGCGTGGAGCTGGCAGTCGGTTCCGTACCGTCGAGCGTATAGCGAATCTCCGTTCCCCGGTCGGCAGCCTGGATGGCGATTTCATTCTTCGCGTTGCGCGAAATAGCCGGCTCGCTCATTAAAGGCGGGGCAAGGAATGCTTCTACGTTATTGATACACAACGGTCCTTTGGCGTCGGTAAAGTTAATCCGGATTTTATCGGCTTCCACGGTTTTGAAGCGGAGGATACGCTTGTAGCCTATGGTGGTAGTCGAGTCTTTCGTGTCGATGGGTTGCCATTGGCCGTTCTTTTCTATCTCCACGTCGAATGCTTTTACCCGTTGGCCTAACGGAATATATTCCTGAATCATCAGCCGGTTCACAGCCGTCGGCTTGCCGAGCGACAAGGTAAGCGAGGCGCGGTTCACGCCGTCGGGAGTAGCCCAGTAGGTATCCCAGTCGCCGTCGATGGCTTTAGAAGCAGCGTATTTCCCGCCCCGTACGTCGGAGGCTTTTGCTTTGGCTTGTTTCAGTACGTTATCTTTCAGCTCGTTCTGGATGGTTCGGTACCATTCGATAGCGCGGGCCGAATCGACGGGATGGATTTTCCCGTTCAAGGACACCGGAAAATTCAGCAGAAAATTGGCATTCCGTCCTACGCTCATATAATATAAATCGACCAGATTGGCCAACGACCGTACCTGATGGTCTTCCCGGTGGTGGTAAAACCACCCCGGACGGATGGATACGTCGCATTCGCCGCCCAGCCACTTGTCGCCGTCTTCCATGCCCCACTGGTTCTGTGTGTAATGCTTTTCCCGGGTTGTGGAGTAGGGAGCCCAGTTGGTTTCGCCCGCCCATCCGCTTTCGTTGCCGATCCAGCGGATATCGGGAACCGTTCCTCCGAAAATCATCGCGTTCGGATGAAGCTCCTTGATTACTTTCCGGGCGTCTTCGTATTTGTAATAGGTTTTGGCATCGATCGAGCGGCTTTCGTCCGCTCCGCCGTACCAGCCGTTCCCGCCGTTGGCTCCGTCGAACCAATATTCGAAAATGGGGCCGTAGTTGGTAAGCAATTCTTTCATCTGGGCATGGAATGTTTTTACGTATTCGTCGGTTCCGTAGGCGGCGTTATTCCGGTCCCACGGCGAAAGGTAAATCCCGAACTTCAATCCTTGCCGGCGGCAGGCATCCGACAATTCTTTCACCATATCGCCTTTGCCGTCTTTCCAGGGCGATTTTTTCACACTGTATTCCGTTGTGGCGGTAGGCCATAAGCAAAACCCGTCATGATGTTTGGCGGTGAGAATTACCCCCTTCAGACCGGCCGCCTTGATAACCGATACCCACTGGTTGCAATCCAGGTCGGTCGGATTGAACGTAGTGGCCGGCGTGTTGCCATATCCCCATTCCAGGTCGTTAAACGTGTTCAACCCGAAATGAACGAATGCGTAGTTTTCCATTTTATGCCAGGTTACCTGTTCCGGTGTGGGAACCGGCGCTACCGGTTCCGGCGCAGGTACCTCTTTGCACGAAAGCAGTAACGCGGCACTTAATCCGAATACGTAAAGATTTTTCAGATGCATTGTTTTTGTGTTTAGTAGTGTATAACGATTTCCAAAGATACCGATTCGGATGCTAATACCCAATTTTGTACTCGTTTTTTTGATTGCCGGGAGGTGAAAAACCGGTATGATAACCGGATAAACAGAAATGATGGATAAAAAATAAACACGGAGATACGAAACTACGGCCTTCTTCCGACAAGAAGCTTGAAAATGCCGTATTTACGTAACTCCGTGTTTGGTTTTACTCACGATGAAGCTGTCTGCATTCCGTATACTCTCCGCTCCGGGAGGTAAAAAATCACTTTTATCGTATACTTGTCAGGCAGCTCCTGTTTTTTATATTTCTTTCCGGATAATTTCCATCCCTTTTACGATAGCCGCTTCGTTCATCGGAATCAGATGGTGATGGCGTTCCGGCAGGGATTTCTTCAACCCCAGCAACACATTTTCTATTTTTACCATCGGAGCCACTTTTAACAGCCCTCCTAAAATCAACATGTTGAACGCTTTTTCGTTTTGCATCTCCGTAGCTGCATCCATAGCATCGACCCGGTATACTTCGATGTCGGTTCGCTGCACGGGATTGTGTATGCCGTATCCGTCGTAAATCAAAATCCCCCCGGGCTTGATTTTATTTTCGAACTTATCCATCGACGGCTGGTTGAGGATAATCGCGATGTCGTATTCGTTCAACACCGGCGAGCTGATGCGGTCGTCGCTCAGAATCACCGTAACGTTGGCTGTTCCTCCGCGTTGCTCGGGTCCGTACGACGGCATCCAGCTTACTTCTTTCCCTTCCATCAGCCCGGAATAGGCCAGGATTTTACCCATGGATAATACCCCTTGTCCTCCGAAACCTGCTATGATAATTTCCTGTTTCATTGTGTCTGGTTCGTATTATTTAGTCAATATTCTTCAAGTCGCCTAACGGATAAAAAGGAAACATGTTCGCTTCCATCCACTGATTGGCTTTTTCGGGCGACATTTTCCATCCGGATGCACAGGTTGAAACGAATTCCACTACCGAGGTGCCTTTTCCGTTCATCGAGTTTTCGAACGCCTTCCGCAGCATTTTTTTCGCTTTCCGCACGGCTGCGGCGGTATGTACGCTTTGGCGCGTAACCAGGCACGTACCTTCCAGCTTGGCTAACAGGTCGGTAATTTTCAACGGGTAACCGTTTAAAGCGACGTCCCGGCCGTACGGACAGGTGGAAGTAACCATGCCTTCCAGCGTAGTAGGCGCCATCTGGCCGCCTGTCATTCCGTAAATGGCATTGTTCACGAATACGATTACGATATTTTCGCCCCGGTTGGCCGCATGGATGGTTTCGCAGGTACCGATAGCGGCCAAATCGCCGTCGCCCTGGTACGTGAAAACCATTTTCCCCGGATTCAGCCGCTTGATGGCGGTAGCGATGGCGGGCGCCCGTCCGTGGGCGGCTTCCATCCAATCGATATCGAGGTAGTTATACGCGAATACGGCGCAACCTACCGGTGAAACGCCGATTGTTTTTTCTTCCATACCCATTTCTTCTATCACCTCGGCAATCAGTTTGTGTATTACGCCGTGGCTGCATCCCGGGCAATAGTGCATGGGGGTATCGTTCATTAATTTGGGTTTGTCGTACACCAAATTTTCGGGCTTTATTATTTCGTTGATTTCCATAATCGGATACATTTTACATTATAAACCTCATCAGGTATTGGGTTAACCGAATACAAACGGCTGCACCTCCGCAATAAAAAAAGGCGGTTTTGTCGGGAACCAGAAAGTAACACGCTACGGCAGCCGCCGCCAATAAAAGAAAAAGGATAGTCAGTACTTTATTGATATTCGTTTGTGCCATGGCCGGTTAGAATAATTTTTCTTTCAAGGCCTGTAATACTTCGTCGGGGGTAAATACGATGCCTCCCAACCGTCCGAAGTGCTCTACTTTTACCCGGCACTCAACCGCCAGCCGGATATCTTCCACCATTTGGCCGGCATTCAATTCTACCGACAAAATGCCTTTTACTTTCCCTACGTACGAAGCGATGGCTTTTTTAGGAAACGGCCAAAGCGTAATAGGCCGGAGCAATCCTAACTTGATGCCTTGTTCGCGCGCTATTTCCACTGTTTTCTGGCAAATACGGGCCGACGAACCGAAGGCTACTACCAGGTAATCGGCGTCGTCGCACCTGAATTCTTCGTAACGCACCTCGTTTTCTTCTATCTCGCGGTATTTGCGTTGGAAACGCAGGTTGTTCTCTTCCATGGCGGCCGGGTCGAGTTCGAGCGACGTAATTACGTTCCGCTCGCGGTTTTTCGGTTTCCCTAAAGCCGCCCAAGGGCATTGACGTATAATTTCTTCCTCGGTTTTTCTGGGTTTTTGCTCCGGCAGGATTACTTTTTCCATCATTTGTCCCACGATGCCGTCGGCTAGGATAATAGCCGGATTCCGGTATTTGAGGGCCAGGTCGAATCCCAACGAAACGAAGTCGGCCATTTCCTGAACGGACGACGGCGCTAATGCGATAAGCCGGTAGTCGCCGTGGCCGCCCCCTTTTACCGTTTGGAAATAATCTGCTTGGCTGGGCTGGATGGTTCCCAGTCCGGGGCCGCCCCGCATTACGTTTACAATCAGGCACGGCAGCTCAGCTCCGGCCATGTATGAAATGCCTTCCAGCTTCAGGCTGATGCCGGGGCTCGAAGAAGAGGTCATTACTTTTTTGCCGCATCCGGCTCCTCCGTATACCATATTGATTGCAGCCACTTCGCTTTCGGCCTGCAACACTACCATTCCCGTCGTTTCCCACGGCTTTTCAGCCATCAGGGTTTCCATGATTTCCGATTGGGGAGTAATGGGATAACCGAAGTAACCGTCGGCTCCGCACCGGATGGCGGCGCGTGCGATGGCTTCGTTTCCCTTCATTAATTTCACTTCTTCTGCCATATTTCAGATCGATGTAGGTGTTTACAATTTTACTTTGTAGATGGTTAAACATCCGTCCGGACAAACATACCCGCAACTGGCGCATCCGATGCAGTCGTCAGGGTTTTTCATATACACGTAGTGATATCCTTTGTTGTTCACTTCCCGCGGGTGAAGTTCCAGTACATTAGCGGGGCAGGCTATAACGCAAAGGTTGCATCCTTTGCATCGTTCTGTGTTCGCTACGACACTTCCTTTTACTTTCGCCATTTCATTGATATTTTTTTAAATCTGATTTTCGATTATTATCATCGTAAGCTCGCAAAAGTAGTTATTTCTTTTCAGAATACTATAGAG
>DBGBSM010000289.1:0-3546 GCA_048468815.1 Parabacteroides sp. | reverse complement strand
ACATTCGAAACGCCATGATACAACGACACGACATTCCCAACGGCTACGCCCATTGCTTCGCCGGCAAAGACGACTGCCCCCGCGCAAACACCTGTTTAAGAGCCATAGCCGCCCGGTTGCTTACGGAAAGCAACGAGCCGCAACCCCAAACCGTCCATACGGTAAACGCCGCATACGTGGCGCAACTGCCCGACCGGGCCGCGTGCCCCCTGTACCGACCGAGCGAGCCCCTGCGCTACGCCAAAGGCATGACCCGCCTCTTCGACGAGCTGCCCGTCAAGCAAGTCGCCGCCGTACGCAGCCAGGTGATGGGCTGCTTCTCGTGCGAGCGCTACTTTTACCACAGCCGGAAAGGCGACCGCCTGATTTCGCCCGACGAACAACGCAAGATAGCGCACGTGTTCCGGAACGCAGCTCCCGGCGTTACCCCGAAGTTCGACGGCTACGAATACGTGATACCCTGGTAAGAACGATTCTACTGCAAACCCGACATCATAGTATACAGTGCGACTGCACGCAGCATGCAGCGCCACTGCAATAACTATGCAGCGGAACTGCAATAATTATGACACTCCCGCTGCATAAGCAATGCAGTGACACTGCAAAACGAGTGCAGTAACATTGCAGTAAACAAACAGTCATTTTTATAACACACGCCGGCACTGTCCGACGGCGGCGAACTGCCCGTTCTGCACACCTGTCCTTACCGGACCGGCAACCCTTTCGTACCCCATTTCTTATCCGGCTCGGCGCTCATCCACAACTCCAGGAGGCCGCCGTCGGCGAATACGTCGTGCGGAAACCAGAAAGTATCCAGTTTTTTCCCGTTCAGGCGCGCCCGGGCGATGTACTGGTTCCGGTCGGAATTGCCATAGGTGCGGATGACGAACCGGTCGGAAACACGGGCCGGGTAATACCGCTTATCGAGGTGGATAACGATTTCGTCGAACACGGGCGAGGTGATTTCGTACACCGGTTCGGCCGCCGCCGTGCCGCATACGCTGAACAGCCCCAACGACATCAACGCGCTCACGCCGCCCATCTGCCCCTGGTCTTCGTCGTGCCCGCCGTATCCGCGGTCGGGCGTAACGGCGCCGTACGCCTGCTCGTTCACCCGGCGCACCCAATACTGGGTAAGCCACGGCTTCCCGCCCCAACTGAACGCATGCGCGTTGGAGCAACCCGGCTGGTTGGCGTAGCTTACATAACCCGTTCCGTAGCCGAAAACGAAATCCTGCGGAGCAGCCTGCTCGAAAGCCTGGTTCAGCTTGCGGCAGAACGCCTCTTTACCGCCCATCAGGCCGGCCAGTTCCGGCAGGGCGTGCGAAAGGCCGAAAGTGGCCTGCCAGGCATTCGCCTCGATATATCCTTCGCCTCGCAGTGGGTCGTCGTGCAGCCACTCCCCCCGGTCGTTCTTCGGGAAAATCAGCTTTTGCCCGGGATGGTACAGCTTTTTCCAGCCGCCGGAGCGGGCGCGGAAATAGTCGGCCTCGCTGCCGAGTCCGAGGCGGACGGCCATTTGCGACAAGGCCCAATCCTGGAAATTCGATTCGATCGTCATCCCCGCATTGCCGGGCTGATACCCGTTTTCGAGGTAGTAATCGCCGATACCCATCATGCCGCCCGGCATGTGGTTGCGCCGCATCGTTTCGAAAGCGTGCCGGGGGTCGCATTTCTTCATCAACCCTTTATTATAGGTAGATACGATGAGTGGAGTGGCCGGGCACCCCGACATGATATAGGTATAGCCGCCCGCACAAGGCCCCCGCGGAATGAGGCCGCCGTTATCGGCATAGCGTATCAGGCAGGCCGACATCTCGTCTGCCATTTCGGGCCATCCCAACCCCCAGAGGATGTTGAGGTTCCATTGCGTGAGCCAGAAAGCGTCGGAATTATACATGTGGTGCAGCACGCGGCCGTCGGCTCCGCGCGGAAGCGTTCGCGTTTTCGGCCGGATACCGAGCGTGTACGCATAGTAACGCTCCCCGTCGGTGAGGTCGGGATATTCGCCGTTCGCATCGTCTATTTTATGCCGCCCCAGCAGCACGTGCCACAAATCGGTGTAGAATTTCGTGCGTTGGTTCTGCGTGCCGCCCTTTACTTCGATACGCCCCAGCCACCGGTTCCATTCTTCCTGCGAAGCTTCTTTCACCCGGTCGAAATCCCAGGTAACCGCATCGTTTTCGAGGTTCTCGCGGGCATTGGCCGTACTCACGTACGAGATGGCCGTACGCAGGCAAATCCGCTCGCCGGCCGTTACGGTGTAATGGGCCGATACGCCGGAGGTGGGCGAGTCGAGGTAACTCAGCTCCTCGTTGGGATGCCGCCGGGTGATAACGGACGAACCGCGAAGGGTATCGATGGCAGAGTAACGCTCTTTATCGCACCAGCCGTCGAGCCGCTCGAACGCTTTGTCGAAACGAACCACGAAATAAACCTTTACGTTCTCCGGGCCGCCCCAATGCCGCCCGTAGGTATCGAAACTCCCTTCTATCTCGTACGGCGACACTTTCTTTACGGCCGCATTCCGCATGGTAGTGGAAGCGATGTAGCCGCCCAGGTTAACCAGTATATCCGCCCCGGTATTTTTAGTGAAGGTAAGCCGGTACATGCCGGTCCGGTCGGTAGCCGTCTGCTCCGTCCAGATGCCGTAATCGCGCAGGTAGATGCGGTGGTAGCCGGGCTGCGCGATTTCTTCTTCGTGTACGAACGACGACTTCCAGTTTTCCTCGCCGCGGGTAGGGTCTACACCGCCCGTGGTAGGCATCAGGGTAAGTCCGGCAAGCACCCAGTTGTGGATTTGCGGGAATCCCAGCACTTCGATGGAATTGTAGTTGTACCCGCCGCCGAACTGGTTGCGGTTGCGGGTCATCGGGGCGGCCCCCACCATGCCGAACGGCTGGCAGCCCGTTACGAAAAAGAAATACCGCCCTTTGGTGGTTTCGATAAACGGGTTTACCTGCGAAACGAAATCGCGGCACGCTTCGGCCGGCGGATACGCTTCGATTTCCGAGAGGCCGATGTAAGAGCCCACGGCGTCGTTGGCCTCGAATTTTACCCACCGCACTTTTTTCGGTTCGAACTCCACTACCTTCGGGGCGCCGTCGTTCGGAATGCCCACCACGCCTATCCGGCTGCCGTCGCTGAAGTACAAATCGCCTCCGGCGGTATGCGCTTCTTTATCCGGCCGGTCGTACAGGATGATGCGGGAGATTACCACTTCCTCCGGCCAGTCGAGCCGTATCCAGGGAAAAGGGAGTTGTTGCCAGTGGGGCATCACGGCGTCCGACACCCACTCGCCCGCGTTCTCCACATGGATAAGCCCGTCGACGGCTTTCGAAGCATCGCTCCCCGCATCCCGGCACGATGAAGCGGTGGCGGTTGCCTGCGGCGCTATATTTCCCGTACCTGCCCGCACGGGAAGGACCGTGCAGGCGATACAAAACAAACTAATCAGGTATTTTTTCATACATCATTTATTAAGATACTATTTTTCATAAACTGGCTTTTCGCTCGCTGCGGGGCGTCGTTTCTTTTTCGAAAGAA
>DBGBSM010000288.1:0-4732 GCA_048468815.1 Parabacteroides sp. | reverse complement strand
ACATTTGAACCAATAATTTAATGATTAAGACTATGAACACAAGTGTCAGACTTTATTCGTTGGGCTATTCCGACGTACGGACTTATGTATTTGCGTTTTTATTTGCGGCAGGCAACCTCGTTTTGCCTCAATTGTGCCATTTGATTCCTTCGGGCGGTCCGATGTTGCTGCCTATTTATTTTTTCACCTTGATTGCCGCGTATAAATACGGCATTCATGTAGGGATTTTAACCGCCGTGCTTTCGCCGGTATTGAACAGCCTGATTTTCGGTATGCCTCCTATGGGCGTATTGCCCGCTATCCTGGTTAAATCGGGTTTACTGGCTGTGGCGGCCGCTTGTGCAGCCCGCTATTTCCGGAAAGTATCTTTTCTGGCACTTGTGTGTGTCGTGTTGGCTTATCAGGTAGCAGGCACGGCCTTCGAATGGCTTATCGACGGTAGCTTTTACACCGCCGTACAGGATTTCCGCGTCGGTATTCCGGGTATGTTAATTCAGATTGCCGGCGGGTACGGAGTATTGAAACTGTTGGCAAAACATTGAACGAAATGCCGGGCATAAAAACGTGGGATGAAGTAATGCTGCGGTTCAAGGAAATCCGTTTCGACGAGCCGTTCGATTTGATCGTAGCGATTGCCAACGGCGGAATCATTCCGGCGGCATTGCTCAACCAGCGGTTGGATGTGGAGATGCGGTTGCTTAAAATCCGCCTGCGCGATGCAAGCCAGCAACCGATGTACGAAGCGCCCCGGTTACTGGCGCCTGTCGATTTCGATTACAAAGGCAAAACGGTTTTGCTGGTCGACGACCGGGTGAAAACCGGAAGTACCTTTCAACTCGCCCTCCGGCTGCTGGAAGGTGCGAAAAAGATAAAAACGTTTGCCGTAAACGGAAAAGCGGATTATGCTTTGTATAACGAACCTTGTTTTAAATTTCCCTGGATCATTTAATGGAGAATAACAAATGAAACGTCGTGATTTTTTAAAAACCGGAGCATTGGCCGGAGCTGCATTGACGCTTAATTTCGATGGATTGCAAGCTGCCCTGGCGAATAAAGAAGTAGCGGTAGAAAAAGCGCCCGATTTGGTAGCGGTAATGGGGGGCGAACCCGAGTTGATGCTGGAAAAAGCGCTCGAAGCGTTAGGCGGGATAGAGAAATATGTTCATAGCGGCCAGCGCGTAGTAATCAAACCGAATATCGGGTGGGACCGTACGCCGGAACTGGCCGGCAATACCAATCCGAAGTTGGTTGCTGCTCTGGTAAAGAAATGCCTGGCGGCCGGAGCCTCGAAAGTAACGGTTTTCGACCATACCTGCGATAACTGGCAGAAATGCTACGACCGCAGCGGGATAGCCGATGCCGTAAAAGCAGCCGGCGGCGTAATCGTTCCGGCGCACGAAGAAGTGTATTACAAAGAAGTAACGTTGCCTCAGGGAGTGAATTTAAAGAAAGCCAAAATACACGAAGCGTTACTCGATGCCGATGTATGGCTCAATGTACCGATACTGAAAAATCACGGAGGCGCCAAGATGACCATTTCCATGAAAAACTATATGGGAATCGTTTGGGACCGCGGCTTTTTCCACAAAAACGATTTGCAGCAATGCATCGCAGATATTTGTACCTGGCAGAAACGCCCGGCCTTGAATATCGTCGACGCTTACCGGGTTATGCGGCAAAACGGGCCGCAGGGGAAGAGCTCGGCCGACGTGTCGGTGCTTAAAACCTTGATTGTTTCACCTGATATCGTTGCGGCCGATACGGCAGCCGTTCGTTTCTTCAACCAGGTGGAGAAAATGGATATCAGCGCCGTGGGGCATTTGGGAAAAGGCGAAGCGCACAAACTGGGCTCCACCGACTTGGATAAAATAACCATCAAACGGATTAAAGTAGGATGAAAAGAAATTACCTCAAAGGGGCGAGGGTGGTATTGGCCATCCTCGTCTTTTTGTCTGTTACCCTGTTTTTCGTAGATAGCTGGCACGTGTTGCCCGCTTCGTTCCATAGCTTTCTGCACTGGCAGTTCGTGCCGGCCGTACTGGCCGGGATGTGGAGCATCGTAGTGGCGCTTTTGCTCTTGGCTTTTATTTTCGGGCGGGTGTATTGTTCGGTTATCTGTCCGGCCGGCATTTTGCAGGATATTTTTATCCGGTTGTCGCGTCGCAGGCGAGCTAAAAACAAACGTAAACACGGATTCAGATACCGGAAAGCCTATAATTTGTTCCGGTATGTACTGCTGGCCGTTGTAATCATTACTTTTCTTTGGGGAGTAAATGGCTTGCTGGTGTGGCTCGACCCGTACAGCAATTACGGCCGTATCGCCTCGAATCTGTTCCGGCCCGTGGTAATCTGGATCAATAACGGGTTGGCTGCCGCCCTCACTTCCGTAAATAATTACACCTTGTACCATATTACCATACGTTATATTACAGTGGGTTCGTTTGCTGCTTCGTTGGCGGCGCTTATCGTATTTGCCGGTATGAGCGTGTTACGCGGGCGGTTGTTCTGTAATACGCTGTGCCCGGTCGGAGCGGTGTTGAGTATTTTTTCACGTTATTCCCTTTTCCGCATTTCGTTCGATAAAACGGCTTGTAACTCCTGTGGAAATTGCGAGCGCACCTGTAAAGCGGAGTGCATCGACAGCCGGGAGCAAACAGTCGACGGTTCACGTTGTATCGCTTGTTTCGATTGTATTTCTTCCTGTAAAAAAGGTGGGCTGCAATACCGTTTTATCCCTACCTATCACAGTACGCAGGAACAGAAGCCGTCAGCCTCGCCGGCTGTTTCCGAAACGAGCCGGCGTACGTTTCTTGCGGCCGGCACCGCCTTGCTGGGAACGGTTCCCCTTTTGCCTGCGTGGGCGCGGAGCAAGCGCGGCGCTGCGCCCGATGAGCCGCTTATTCCGCCGGGTGCGGTAAGTAAGGAGCGGTTTACCGATTTATGTACCGCCTGCCACTTGTGTGTGGTGAAGTGTCCGAACCAGGTGTTGAAACCGGCCGGATTGGAATACGGATGGGAGTATATGCTAAAGCCGCATGTGGTATACGACCGGGCCTACTGCAATTACGAGTGTACCGTTTGTTCCGAAGTGTGTCCCACGTCGGCCATCCGGCCTTTGACTACGGAAGAAAAAGCGACTACCCAGGTAGGAATCGCGCATTTCGAAAAGGATTTGTGCGTGGTGTATAATGCCGGAACGGATTGCGGAGCTTGCTCCGAGCACTGTCCTACCCAGGCGGTAAGGATGGTTCCCTATAAAGGCACCTTGCGTATCCCGCAGGTCGACCCGGCCATTTGCATCGGTTGCGGCGGCTGCGAGTACATTTGTCCGGTTCGTCCCGACCGGGCGATTCACGTGGTGGCGAATACGGTACAACAGCGCGTACGGAAACCGGAGTACGAGCAAGTGGAAGAAAAGCAGGTGGATGATTTCGGATTTTGAAAAAAGAGACGAGCAAGCTGAATGGCGTGCCGGCTGTAAATGAACCTGCGGGGATACGGCCGGCGATTGTTTTCAAATAGACGTTAAGCCGTTGTTGATTGTCGGTCGAAAAATTATACCTTTGCCTAAAATTTTGAAGAATGACGTTCGATTTACACTATACCGACTCTAAAACAAATGCCCGCGCCGGGCTGATTACCACCGATCACGGAATCATCCGAACGCCTATTTTTATGCCTGTAGGTACGCTCGGCTCGGTAAAAGCCGTTCATATGACCGAGCTGGAAAACGATGTAAAGGCTCAGATTATTCTCGGCAATACCTATCATCTTTACCTGCGTCCGGGGTTGGAAATCTTGGAAAAAGCGGGAGGCTTGCATAAGTTTAACAGTTGGAACCGGCCGATTCTCACCGACAGCGGCGGTTTCCAGGTGTTTTCGCTTTCCGATAACCGCAAGTTGAAAGAAGAAGGCGCCGAGTTCCGCTCGCATATCGACGGCTCGAAGCACCTGTTTACTCCGGAGAACGTAATGGATATTCAACGTACCATCGGAGCCGATATCATCATGGCATTCGACGAATGTTGTCCCGGCGACGCCGAATACGGGTATGCCAAGAAATCGCTGGAGCTTACCGAGCGGTGGCTCGACCGTTGTATAGCCCGTTTTAACAGTACGGAGCCTAAGTACGGCTACAGGCAAAGCCTGTTTCCGATCGTGCAGGGTTGCGTATATCCCGACTTGCGGAAAGCGGCGGCCGAGCATGTGGCGGCCCTGAATGCCGACGGAAATGCCATCGGCGGCCTGGCCGTAGGCGAACCTACCGAAAAGATGTACGAAATGATCGAACTGGTAAACGCCATTTTGCCGAAAGATAAGCCCCGTTACCTGATGGGAGTGGGCACCCCCGTCAATTTGCTGGAAGCCATCGAGCGGGGAGTGGATATGTTCGACTGCATCATGCCCACCCGCAACGGACGGAACGGCCAGCTTTTTACCAGGAACGGAGTGATGAATATGCGCAACAAAAAATGGGCCGACGATTTCTCGCCTATCGAAGCCGGCGGGGCATCGTATGTAGATACGCTGTATACCAAAGCTTATTTGCGGCATCTGTTCGTTTCCGACGAGTTATTAGGCTTGCAGATTGCTTCCGTACATAACCTGGCTTTTTATTTATGGCTGGTAAACGAGGCGCGCGAACATATCCTGGCAGGCGATTTTTCAACCTGGAAGAGTGGTATGGTGCGTCAATTATCTAATCGGTTATAATTATGGCATCCAAATTAAG
>DBGBSM010000287.1:0-4555 GCA_048468815.1 Parabacteroides sp. | reverse complement strand
GATTCTATCTGTCCGGAAAGATAGTGTAAAGAAAAACCCGGGAAGACGAATTGCGTACAAATAAACAATAATATCGTAATTCGTATTCCGGCAAGCCCGGCATCGGTGGAACGGCTCATATTTAATAAATTATCCACCTGTAGTTATCCGAGATTTGAACGATTTTTTTGTTCATTCTAAAAAGTTCTTCTTCACTTCCGGAAAAAAGGCGATTCATTTGCATTTACTGATTATTTTTCTAAATATTGACTCAGCCAATGAAAATAATACGAATTAAACGATTCTTCCATGAAAAAACTATTTCTTTTGATAATCATGCAATTACTGTGTATACAAACATTCGTTGCGAACGCACAGCGTATTTTCGCCACCTCCTATACGATGGACGACGGATTGGCTGCTAACCGGGTATATAGCATCTTACAGGATTCATGCGGTTTTATGTGGTTCGGAACCGACGACGGATTGAGTCGTTTCGATGGAATCAAGTTCAAGAATTACTATTTATCGGAATACATCGACGCCACCACCAGCAACAGCGTTAAAAAGATATTTATCGACCACAGAGGTAAAATGTGGATCGGATTGGATAGCGGAATAGCTATTTATGATTCGCGAACGGATACGTTCAGGCCTTTTAATGCAAAAACCGAAACCGGCGAAATGATTCAAACGTACGTTACCGATATGATAGAAGATAACGACGGCGAAGTATGGATTGCAACAAACGGCAAGGGGCTTTACCGGTATTCGCCGGAAGAGAAAGTCCGGCTTAAAGTATACCGGCACATCCCCGGGGAAACAAACTGCATTCCGCAAAACATTCTGACTACATTGCAGCAAGACAGTAAACAAAACATCTGGATAGGAACCTATTCGGAAGGGTTGTGCTGCTTCGACAAACAGCACGACACATTCGTGGTTTATAAAAGTCATCCCCGCCCCGACAGTTTATCGGATAATTCCATTCAAAAGATATTCGAAGATTCACACGGTAATTTATGGATAGGAACTTTCCAAAACGGACTCGATTTATTCGATCCGTCGACTAAAACGTTTACCAACTACCAGGATAAAAGCCCGACCAACCTGTTATACCACATACATGACATGAAAGAATACAGGCCGGGAGAATTATTTATTTCATCCGATAACGGCATAGGCATCTTCAAAGCAGACGAAGGGAAAATCATACCGCCCGATAGCCCGAATCTACAGATAAGAACCGGAACGAACAAGTTTATTTATTCCGTTTATATAGACAAAGAAGAAAGCCTTTGGCTGGGTTCCTATTTCGACGGGATTAAATTTTATTCCGCTTTCCAGAATAATTTCAAATACTACAGTTGTTCGCCCTCTCCAGCCGTACAGGCCGGAAAGGTGATTAACGTGATAAAAGAAGATAACGACGACAAATACTGGATAGGAACCGATGACAACGGGATTTTCCAATTTGACGCCCAGACTCAGAAAGTGACCCCGTTCCGGGATGCGGCAAGCATAGGCACTACCTACTACTGTATACACGACCTGTTGAAAGAGGACGATAAATTATATGCCGCCACCTATGAGAGAGGACTGGAAATAATTGATTTAAAAACAGGAAGAACAGAGGTTTACCTGCACAATCCGGAAGATTCGACTTCTATCCCTTCCTCCCGCGTTTTTGTTTTGTACAAAGCCAGTAACGGATGTATTTATGTAGGTACTTCCAACGGCATATGCAGCTATAATCCGCATCGAAAGAACTTTACCAAAATCAGTTCTGTAACCGGCAGAATATCCGCCATCACAGAAGATTACCGGGGCAACATCTGGATAGGAACAAGTATTTACGGACTCTACTCATACAACCTGAAAACAAAGCGAACCACATCATACCAGCGTTCGGACAGTTCAAATTCATTAACTAAAAATGTGATTACGACGTTGGTTATCGACAATAAAAAACGGTTGTGGATAGGAACGTACGGACAAGGGTTATGCAGATACAACGAAGATACCGATGACTTTACCCGTTACGACCGCCTGGAACTACCCAACAAAATCATTTCTTCGATTATTCCGAAAGGAAATTTGCTGTGGATCAGTACGAACAAAGGGCTTGCCGTATATAATCCGGATACGAAATATCTGAAAACTTATTCCAAACCGAACGGACTCTATAACGAACAATTCACCCCCCGTTCCGAGGCCGTATCTTCCGACGGAAAGTTGTTTTTAGGTTCTACCGACGGTTTTTGTTATTTTTTTCCTCAGGATTTGCGGGAAAACACGTACAATCCGCCCATTGTTCTCACGAACATGACTATTCTCGGAAAAGAAGTGCCGGCGAACACTCCAGGCTCGCCTCTCCGCCAATCGATTACCTATACGAATGAAATTATCTTGAAGCATGCCCAATCCATGATAGGGTTCGATTTCGCCGCTCTCAGCTACATCGCACCCAAAGAAAACAATTATCAATATATACTGGAAGGACTGGACAGCGAGTGGCAATTCACTAAAGGGAATAACAATCATCTTTCTTATTCCAATCTGCCTGCCGGCGAATACAGGTTGAAAATGAGGGGAACAAACAGCGACAAAACAGGGAGCAGCAACGAAATACAATTAAAAATCAAAGTATTGCCTCCGTTCTTCCGGTCGCAATCGGCTTATTTTATTTATACGGTTATTTTGCTGGCACTATTCTTACTTACCGTATGGTATTACATCAAACGTACGGAGAAACGGCAAAAAGTACGCATGGAAAAGTTAAACGACGAAAAGGAAAAAGAATTATACAACGCGAAAATCGACTTTTTCACCCATATCGCCCATGAAATACGAACCCCGCTAAGCCTTATCATAGGCCCGTTAGAGTATCTGATGAAAAACACGGGCATCCATCATGCGTACGGAGAATATTTAAGTATCATCGAGCAGAACTATAAACGCTTATACACGCTCGTTACTCAACTGCTGGATTTCCGGAAAGTAGATTCGGGAGCCTACCGGCTTTCTTATGATGTGTACCGGATAAAAGAAACAATCGCAAAAGTTACCCGGATCTTCGAATTATCCGCACGGCAAAAGAATATATGTATCGCTACTTCATCTATCCCGGAAAACATGACGATAGTAACAGATGAAGAGGCATTCACCAAAATTCTCAGCAACCTGTTAAGTAATGCTTTAAAATATGCTGAAAACAGGATTAGCATCACCGCTATGGAAAACGATTCCGAAATAATATTGATCGTAACCGATGACGGCGCCGGAATCAGCGACCCGGAAAAGACAAAAATATTCGACGCCTTCTACCAAGTAAAGAACAACAGTGAATTAAATAAGCTGGGAATAGGAATCGGACTGCACATGACCCGCTCCCTCATCCAACTGATGAACGGACGGATTGAAGCTAACGACCGGGAAGACGGTGGCAAAGGAGCGAGCATTTCGGTTTATTTTCCCAAAGAAGCTGTTATCTGTTCTCCTCGGCCAACCGGCAAACGAGTGGAAGACACGATTATAATCGGAATCAACACAGAGGAAAAGGAACCGGAAACTGTTTTGCCGGACGAACCCATAAAAAAGCAATATGCAGTGATGGTAATAGACGACAATGCGGAAATCCTCGACTTTCTGTCGAAAATACTGGCAGAAGAATATTTCGTTATTTCCACTTCAAGCGGCGAAGAGGCCTTGCAGATTCTTGAGAAAAACACCATAGATGTTATTATCAGCGACGTGATGATGGAAGAAATGGACGGATTCGAGCTATGCGGCAAGCTTAAATCCGACCTTAACATTTCTCACGTTCCTGTTGTTCTGCTTACCGCAAAAACCGACACCGAAAGTAAAATCAAAGGACTGGAATCCGGTGCCGACGCTTACATAGAGAAGCCGTTCTCGCCTTTTCACCTGAAAGCGCAATTACGCAACCTACTCAAAAAGAAGGAAATGCAACAAAAAGCATACGCTTCATCTCCTTTATCCGACCTGCATTCGGCGGTACATAGCAAATTAGACGAAGAGTTTATGAATAAATGTACCGGAATTATACTGGGTAATATCGAAGACCCGGAGTTTTCTGTGAATACGTTGGCGCAAGAACTGGGCATGAGCCGCACCTCGGTTTTTACCAAAATCAAAGGCATTATCGGAATGACTCCGAACGATTTCATTAAAATCACCCGGCTGAAAAAAGCCTGCCGGATGATGGTGGAAAGCGAATATAGAGTTACGGAAATAGGATTCCTCGTGGGATTCAGTTCTTCTTCTTATTTTGCCAAATGCTTTCAGAAACAATTCGGCATGTTACCTACGGAGTTTATAAAGAAAGCGAAAGAGAATCCTTCTGCAATAAAGTAGCATATCCGAACGGCACATGGAAATTAGCCCGGACGGAAAATTACCCGGATTATTCCGGCAAACCTTTTTAAAATACGAGCTTGGGCGCCTGCCGTTTTTTATTTACCTTTGTTATCGTTACAACCGTATCGGTTAAATAGGTTTAGCAATACAATAGTATGAATAATCACTTGTATACTTTCGATATAAATACAACGGA
>DBGBSM010000286.1:0-6804 GCA_048468815.1 Parabacteroides sp. | reverse complement strand
CCTACCAGGTAAAAGGCCGAATCCGGCATCACAACCGAATCTTTTAAGAGCGTCATTCCCGCCTTTTCGAACCAGCGGTCTTTGGCGAACCGGTTCGCCCGGTACTCATGGTTTCCGTAAACGGCATACACGCCGAGCGGCGCTTTCAGGCCGCGTAGTACTTCCGCGATATTTCCTTTTTCCGCATACCGCACGTCGTAATCGATCATATCCCCCGTAAATACCACCAGGTCGGGACGCTGCCGGTTACTCATATCGACGTATTTCTCCACCAGCTTCCGCCCGATTACCTCCCCGATATGCATGTCGCTTATCATCACGATAGTCAGGCTGTCGAGGTTGCCCCCGTCTTTCGGTACCGTGATATACACTTCTTTAATAATGGGATTCACTACCCGGTGATAAGCATTTACCAGTAAAAGCGCCGCTCCGCACGGAAACAGAACAAGCAACGCCTGTTTTACCTGCCGGTAGTGCTTCCGGATAAAAGGCGGATACCACCGGAACAGTTTATTACTCAGTCGCAGCAATTCCAGTACGAGCAAAGCGAGAACCAGGTAAATCGAGGCGATATACCAGGTATTGCAGATATACTGAATCGTATCCATCACCTGGTCGGGCAACTCCTTGCGGAAAATAAACCCGAAAAAGTAAAGCGCCAGTTCGAGGATAAACAAGAGCGTGTAAGGAATACGCCATCCTTTGGACGGAGGAAGCGCCTGGTATCCGCGGTACCAGATGTACGGAGTAAAAAGTACCTGCGCTACGATCGATTGGATAAAAACTTTCATAATCGGATAATGAGTGATGATTACCGGAATTCCAAATTGAAAACCGCCAGTTCGCTCTGGGTACCGATACGGAACGGAGGCCCCCAAAGCGCCAAACCCGACGATACGTACTGCCAGGTATTTCCCGTGTGCCGCATCCCGTGGCTTAGCTCGAACAATTTTTTCACCCACAGCGATACCGGCCATACCTGTCCTTCGTGCGTGTGTCCGCTGAATTGGAGGTCGACACCGGCTTTTACCGCCTCGTTCAGGTTACGCGGCTGGTGGTCGAGCAGGACAACCGGAGCGGTTTTCGGAGTGTCTTTCAGTAATTCGGGCAGCGAGGCGCGGTTGCGGTTGCTGGCGTCGTCGCGTCCGGCAATTACCAGCCCGTTCGGAAGCCGGGCTATGCTGTCGCGCAGGTACCGGATAGGCGTGGTGCGGATAAACTTTTCGCTGTTCCGGATACCGGCTATATATTCGTGGTTTCCCGGCACCATATAAACTCCGAGCGGCGCCCGGATGCAGCCCAGTTCTTCGTCCATGCGTTCTTTCCAAAGCGGCGTTACGTCGCTATCGATCAAGTCGCCACCGATAAGTACCAAATCGGGTTGCAAGTCGTTTATCATTTTTACATACCGCTGCAACTGCCGTTTATCCGTACCGTACCCTAAATGAACGTCGCTTACCGCTACCACCCGGAGCGTTTTATCGCCCGAAGGCAACGGCTTGTTGATAACTATGTTGAAAACTTGGGTGGAAGGGTGTTGATACCGGTAATATCCGATTGATAAAACAGTGATAACCAGTAAAAAAATACTTAGGAAACTATATCGTCGATAACTGGTTCGTAACGGCTGTGTAGCAAAAGGTTTCAGTTGAAAAAGCCGGCCTGTAACCAGGATTATATCTGCCAGAAGTAAGCCGGCTACCATATATAAGGTAAAAATCAGCCAGCCGGTGCCTATTTCATAAAGCAGATGAGCCCCCGAACCGGCAGCCGGAAGCAGCGTCCGCTGCAAAAACAGGGCGGGAAACAAGGCAGCCAGTAACCCGGTAACGAGCGCAAACACTACTTTCCTTCCGGTTTTTCCCGGTGCGAATGCCTGCCAGCCCCGGAACAGGATATATAAATTCCCTGCAAAATAAGCGATAAATAAAATAACGAACAACCGCGGCATACATTGAAAATTTGGAACAAAGGTAGAGAAACGGCCACGATTGCACAACCTATAAATCTTTAGCAGGCGTTAATAAAATATAGATAGCTGCGAAGTTCCGGCATACCGCTAAGATGCTCTGCCCGGGGCCCGTTAATGTAATAAGGAAAGGCTACCTCAAACGGAAAGAGCGGAACGGTGCGGAATAAAAAACAACGGCCGGCGCAACTTCTCCGTTTTCCCGGAAATTGCACCCGCCGTTCGCTTTGTATGGTGTTTCTACTGGCCGCAGAACTTACCCCCTGCGGGTTATTCGTTCTTTTTCAGATGCTCGTCCATCGCCTGGGCAGCCTTGCGGCCGTCGCCCATCGCCAGGATTACCGTAGCGCCGCCGCGTACGATGTCGCCTCCCGCAAACACATCGTGCAAGGCGCTTTGCATATTTTCCCGATTCACCACGATGGTACCTTTCGGCGATACCTCCAGTCCTTTGAAGGCGTTCGGCACCAACGGGTTGGGCGATACGCCCACGCTTACGATCACTTCGTCTACCTCCAGCGTTTCCGTGGCTCCCGGTATCGCAACCGGCCGGCGGCGTCCCGAGGCATCCGCTTCGCCCAATTCCATTTTTTGCAATACCATTTGTTTAACGCGGCCTTTCTCGTCGCCGATGTATTCGATGGGGTTGTGCAAGGTAAGGAACTCTACCCCTTCTTCTTTCGCATGTTTCACTTCTTCTATCCGGGCAGGCATTTCTTCCTCGCTGCGGCGGTACACGATAACGGCCCGTTCTGCTCCTAAGCGCCGGGCGGTACGCACCGAGTCCATCGCCGTATTTCCCCCGCCGATAACCGCCACTTTCTTACCGATCAGCACCGGCGTGTCGGTATCCGGGTTGGCGGCGTCCATCAGGTTTACGCGGGTAAGGTATTCGTTGCTCGACATGATGCCGATCAGGTTCTCGCCGGGGATGTTCATAAAGTTAGGCAATCCGGCGCCGCTGGCCACGAAGATGCCGCGGAATCCGTCGTCGTGCAAGTCGTCGTACGAAATGGTTTTGCCTACGATGCAGTTCGTAACGAACTGCACGCCCGTTTTTTTCAGCCCGTCGATTTCCACGTCTACGATTTCGTTCGGCAAGCGGAACTCGGGAATCCCGTATTTCAATACGCCGCCGATTTCGTGCAGCGCCTCGAACACCGTTACGTCGTATCCCCGCTTGGCCATTTCTCCCGCAAACGACAATCCGGCCGGGCCCGAGCCTACCACCGCGATTTTAATGCCGTTGGCCGGCGCCTTCTCCGGAACCGATATGTTTCCGCTTTCGCGCTCGTAATCGGCGGCGAACCGCTCCAGGTAACCGATGGCTACGGCCGGCTTATTCAGCTTCTGCGTATAGATACACTGGCTTTCGCACTGCTTTTCCTGCGGGCAAACCCGTCCGCAAACCGCCGGGAGGGCGCTGGTTTCTTTCAGTACGCGCGCCGCTTCGAGAAACTCGCCCCGTTCGATGTTTTTAATAAAGGTGGGAATGCTGATGCTTACCGGGCAACCGGTCATACAAGTCGGGTTGGGGCAGTCGAGGCACCGTTGCGCTTCGGTACGCGCCTGTTCGGCGGTAAGCCCCTGGTTTACTTCTTCCTTGTTGCGGCTCCGGTAACCGGCGTCGAGCTCGTTCATCCGTACGCGGGGGATGCCCATGCGGTCTTTATTTTTCAGGCTTTTGCGCAACGCCTCCCGCCAGGGTTCGCTGCGCAGGGCTGCTATCTTTTCTTCCGTTGTCATGTTACAGCTATTATCCGGGTTAATCTTTCTTTTCCAGTTCTTTGTAGGCGCCTAAGCGCATAATCATTTCGTCGAAATCCACCTGGTGCGCATCGAATTCGGGCCCGTCTACACATACGAACTTGGTTTTGCCGCCTACCGTGATTCGGCAGGCGCCGCACATACCGGTTCCATCTACCATAATCGTGTTGAGCGACGCTACGGTGGGAATGGCGTATTTCTTCGTGAGGAGCGATACGAACTTCATCATTACGGCCGGCCCTATCGTAACGCACAAATCCACCTTCTCGCGGTCGATTATTTCTTCTATCCCGTCGGTAACGAGGCCTTTCTTGCCGTACGAGCCGTCGTCGGTCATCACGATTACCTCGTCGGCGAATGCTTTCATCTGCTCTTCGAGAATCACGAGTTGCTTGGTACGCGCCGCCAGTACCACGATTACCCGGTTACCGGCCAGTTTCATCGCTTCCACGATAGGCAGGAGGGGAGCCACGCCTACGCCTCCGCCGGCGCATACTACCGTGCCTACCTTTTCGATGTGGGTGGCTTGTCCTAACGGCCCTACCAAATCGGTAATGCAGTCGCCCGGATTCAGGGCGCATATCTTTTTCGACGAGGCGCCGATGGTTTGTATCACCAGCGTAATGGTTCCTTTCTGTTTGTCGGCGGCCGCAATGGTCAACGGAATGCGTTCGCCGGTTTTCCCTACTTTCACGATAACGAAATGCCCGGCCTTGCGGGAACGGGCAATCAGGGGAGCTTCCACTTCGAGCTTGTACACGTTTTCGGAAAACCGCTCCTTGCTTACGATTTTATTCATTTTAGTTGAATAATGTAACGGTTGTTATTAGTTGTTCGGATGCAAAAGTACATCAAAAAAGCGAATACGTAAATAAAATGATAAATTAAATGTTTTTATTTGAACAATTCTTCATCTCTTATCAACATTAAGATAGCAGAATGCGGAACGATGGCGTATGTTTCGTCGTTAAAGGCGATTTCGAACGACGGGTTTTGCAGGTATACGGCCAGGTCGCCTTCCTTGGCTTGCAAAGGAAGGTAATGCACTTCGTTTTCTTTCTGCTTCCATACTTCGTCTTCGTCGGTTTGCGAAGGCAACGGATAGCCGGGGCCGGTCTTGATAATGTACCCGCTTTGTATTTTGGCGGTTTGCTGCACGGTGGGAGGCAGGTAAAGCCCGGTTTTCGTCTGGCTTTGCGGTTGCTTGGGCTTGATAAGCACTTTATCGCCCACCATCAGGAATTTCGAAAGGTCTTTTTGATCGAGTGATAACTGCATGGCGTATTATTTTATTCTGTTGTACGTTTTAAAAAGGGAAAGACCGGCCCGGATACCCACGCAACCCGTTTTTGCCGGAGCGCAGCCTGTTTTCTTTTTTTCGAAGAAAAAGAAGCGCAGGCCGAGGATACGAGCAACGGCGCCCCGGTGATGCCGGAGCACTCCCGTTTTTGTTTTTATTGAAACAAAGGTAAGGGTTTTGTTCCGAAAAACGGATATTCTTTTTGCAGTTTCGTGGAGATGGCGCATTTGTTTTCGGGGCGCCTGTCCGGAGGGGCGGGTGAGGGAACGTTTCCATGTTCGTGTCGCGCGGTTTTTTTGCGTACGGTGCAGGAGTGCGGTTGCGCGAACGAATTGTTTGTATGGCATAGTGTAATCGCACGTGTTTTTATAAGCCGCGCGATTCACTCGGATTTCAGCAGGGAAAAACTTTTTTTCTTTCCGCTCTGTTTTTCTTTTCGTGTACTTCCGGCCGGGCAGGAAGTGCCTTATAAAAAAACGAGTTATATGGATAATAAGATAATGGTTATTTTTCCCTTTCTCTTTGTGGCGGCCGGCGGTGGGTGCGCCCACAAGCCGTGGCGGCGTACGGGAGGAGGCATACCGGTTGTTTCTGTCGAGCCGGGAGCCGTTGTACTGGATAGGGCGGGAACCGTAAAGGGCGACGAAACATGCACGTATACCTTGCCGGTTACGGCCGACGGAAGGTATACCATCGCCGTTTCGTCGGAAAATACGGATTTCGTATTTGTGGTGCGGGATGCCGCCGGGAATAAGGTTACCCGTGAAACGTACCGCGCCTGGACGGGCGAATTGAGAAAAGGATATTATACGGTAACCGTGGGGTTGATGCGGAGTGCTTCCCGGAAGGGGCGGAACGACGTACGGTATACCGTCGAGGTAAAACGGCGGTAACCGGGCTCCGGCCGGCTGTTTGTTTCCGGTCGGAGCCTGTGGCCTCTTTATTCTTTTTGCACGAGGAGGTAGTTTTTATGGCTGTTATATCCGGTTTGGCTCAGCAGACCGTCGGCCAGGAATTGCTTTAAGTCCAGTTTCGCCCGGTAATAGGTGCAGCTGTTCAGGGTTCTGTAGTCCGTTACATTCAGGTAAGGGTGTTTTTGCAGGTACTCTATCATTCTTTCTTTCCGCGTTTCGAAGTCGAAAAGCGTACCGCTTGTTTTCACCGGGTTTGTTTTGATCCGCCCTACTGCCGATTTCAGCTTGCACGAGCAACGGAAGTTAATGCCGGCTACTTCCGCTTTAACGGTTTGTTTTCCCGACGGCAGTATTTGTAGGCTGCTTTTTAACGAGGGCGAAAAAATACCCAATCCTTCCAACTCGACTTTGTATCCGTACTCGAGCGATTCCTGGATGTAGCCTGTAAGCCCGTCCAATACGCCCTTTATATCTGTCGACGTAAGGGTACACCGGTCGGAAAGTACGTAACAGATGTCGTTCAACGTTTTGGTTCCGCAGGAGAGTGCGCGTGCATGTTTGTTCTCCCGGCTTTCTTTGCCCCGCGGTTGCGGCGTGGCGTATAATCCGAATTTTATTCCCATCTTGTAATCTTTTATTGGTTTTACACTATATAATTATAAACTCGTTCTTTTTTCCGCGTAAGGGGGACGGTCGAACGGGCCGCCGTTTCTTATATAATATAAACTTGTTCCTTTTTACCCCCTGTTTGGCGGAGGTTTTATAGGTAATTAGGAAAAAATAACTCGATAGCTGTCAAAAGAACTTTTGATAGTTATGAAAAGTACTTTCGATAACTGTGAAAAGTACTTTCG
>DBGBSM010000285.1:0-2371 GCA_048468815.1 Parabacteroides sp. | reverse complement strand
CTTAAAATAGCGGCTCGTAACTTATGCCTTTGGATGACAAAGCACTCCGAAAGAAATATATTTCCTGATATGAGTGCTTTGTTATGCTGTTTTGGAAATCCTCTGCGGAATATTTATATATGGAAATATTCTAAATAAGGACTCGTTCCGTTTGGTTTTATGTAATTAAAATACCGAAAAATGAACATACCGCTTCGGATTCTGCTTCAAATCGAGCAATAGCTTGGAAGCGTTGTCGGCCGTGCTGTTCAGATTTTCGTACAGCTGTTTGTCGTTTAGCAGCAATCCCAGGCTGTTCTCCGGCGAATTGAGTTTTTCGGTAGTGAGTTTCAGGTTGTCGAGCGTGGCGTTGATCGAATTGAACGTGCGGTTGAAATCGATTCCTTTCAGCTCCGAGCTTACTGCGGCAAAGTCGTTCGTAACGGTTTTTAGGTTCGAAACGATCACCGGTACGTCTTTTAGCAGCAACCCGTTCAGTTGGTTGGTCGACTTTTCCAGGTTGGCTGTGGTGCGTTCGATGTTCGCGAACGATTGGGCGAGCGCCGGATGGTTCAGCAACGTTTGTACGCCGGTCATGATGGAGTCGATTTTCGGGAGCAGATTCACTACCTGGGGCAGCATCTCTTTTTCTACGGTACCCATAATATCGGGCGCCAGCCGCCCTTCGATGGTGTCGCCCGGCGTGTAATAGTCCGAAACGTATTTATTCAGATGAATATGCAGTTCGGCGCCTCCCAGGAAGCTCTTGCTGATGGTGATGTAGCTGCCCTTGTTGATTTTCATTTCCTTTTCCAGGCTGATATCTACCGTGATTTTATCCAGCGTCTGGTAGTCAAGCGAAAGGCTTCTTACCAGCCCTACCTTGAATCCGTCAACAAATACCGGGCTCGAAACCGTAACGTCTTTTACGTTGGTAAATATCACCTCGTAATGGTTGGCGGGTTTGAACAGGTTGATTCCTTTCAGGTAATTGATGCCGAAATAAAGCAATGCCAGGCTGATAATTGAAACGATGCCTATTTTCGCTTCCTTAGTAAATATTTTTTTCATCTTTTCTAATATAATATAGTACGTTTAATATTTTATCTTTTGTCCGTTTTTGAACGCTACGATAAAAGCGTCGCCGAAATCTTTCACTACCTGGCGGCGCACTTTCTTAATGGCGTCGAAGCTGGTGCTTTCGCCGTAAGTATATTTATAGATACCTTTTTCCACATAGTAATTCACATTTTTATACCCCTTGAATTGCCGTGAGCCGGCCGGCAGTTTTTTCGTAGAGGTAAGTATCTGTACCTTATAAACAACTTTCCCGGTGTTTTGGCTTTGAGTAGAAGCGGACGTTTTTGTTTTACTCGCAGGCGTGGCCGAACCGGTGCCGGTTTTCGGAGCGACACCCGCTTGCGTCTTTACGGGGGATGCGGTTTGTTCTATACCGCCCCGCTTGCGGTCGTATTCCCGTTTGTATTTGCAAAAGGCGGTGTAGATGGCTTTCGCCAGTTTGGCTTGTCCTTCGGCCGAGCGCATGAAGTTTTCTTCGTTCCGGTTGGAAATGAAGCCCAGTTCGATTAAAACGCTGGGCATGCTGGTTTTCCGGAGTACCAGGAATCCGGCCTGGTAAACTCCCCGGTTGCCTCTTCCTGCGGAGCGGAAGGATTTTTGGATTTCGGATGCCAGGCCGATACTTTGCTCCATGTGCTTGTTCTGCATGAATTCGAAGATGATATACGATTCGGACGAATTGGGGTCGAATCCTTCGTATTTCTGCAGGTAGTTGTCTTCTAATAAGATGGCGGAGTTTTCGCGCATGGCGACCGCCAGGTTCTCGTCGGTACGCGCCAACCCCAGCGTATAGGTTTCCGTTCCGCTTACGGAACTCCCTTTCTTTACCGAGTTGGTATGAATGGAAATAAACAAATCGGCTTTGGCCCGGTTGGCGATATTGGCCCGTTCGTCGAGATCGATAAACTTATCGGTTTTACGGGTATAGATTACTTGCACGTCGTTCAGGTTCGACGTGACGAGCGCGCCCAGCTTCAGTGCCACGGCCAGGTTGATCTGTTTTTCGTTTACTTTCGTCCCGCGGGCTCCCGGATCTTTTCCGCCGTGTCCGGCGTCGATTACCAGCGTGAATTTCTTGCTTGCCTGGCTTTGGGCAGGCAAGCTCGTGAAACCGAGCAGGATAAGAATAAAACAGATAGGCGTTCGTATAAACAGGTTGTAATCCATTTTATCGAATTTGGGGGCAAATGTAGTATTTTTTGATGAGGAAAGGGGTGCGTTAGGTATAATTAATGTTCTAAATCAGAATGTACTTGCCCCGTTTCGGGCGGTAGCTGTTTGGATTTATTAATTTCTTGTATCAACTATAGAT
>DBGBSM010000284.1:0-10868 GCA_048468815.1 Parabacteroides sp. | reverse complement strand
GTACCAGACAATGCACACCCGGGTTTATTTACCCGTACGACGGAAGGTAAAAAAGTTACCGGGATTATCCGAGATGAACAGGGCGAACCGGTTATCGGCGCTACGGTTTCGGTGAAAGGAAAAAACCGGGGAGTGATTACCGATATGGACGGACGGTACACGCTCGAAACAGACGATGCGAAGGATGTACTCGAAGTACGATATATCGGGTACGCAGCCCAGCAACAAAAAGTAGGAAACCGCTCCGTTATCCATTTCGTATTGAAAGAGTCGAGCAAACTGCTCGACGAAGTCGTGGTAGTAGGATACGGCAGCCGGAAAAAAGCCTCTATTACCGGAGCTATCTCTTCCGTGAGCAGTAAGGAACTGGAGCAGGTGCACGGGGTAACGACAAGTGCGATGCTGGCAGGTAAATTGCCGGGGCTTTCGTTCCGGCAGGTCGACGGACGCCCTGGAGCCGGGTCGGATATACAAATCCGTAACCTCGGAAGCGACCCGCTCTTCGTTATCGACGGGATTCCCCAAGACAAGGGCGCTTTCGACCAGCTTGCTCCGGCCGACATCGAATCGGTCACCACCTTGAAAGATGCTTCCGCCGCTATTTATGGGTTACGGGCAGCCAATGGGGTTATCCTCGTAACCACCAAGAAAGGAACGGAAAATACGGCCCCTACCGTAAACCTCAATATGTATTACGGCTGGCAGAACTGGACGCGTTTCCCGAAGGGCGTGGATGCATACGAATGGATGCTCGCCAAAGCGGAGGGACAAATGAACGAAACCGGTAAAACCGATGTTACTCCCGAGGAGCTGGCCAAATGGAAAGCCGGCACCGAAGAAGGATACCAGGGATTCGACTGGTATGATTATATCGTAGGGAAAAATGCGCCTCAAGCTTCGGTCAACGTAAATGTTTCGGGCGGTTCAGCCAAATCGAAGTATTATATTTCGCTTTCGCATCTCGACCAGGATGCGGTGTTTAAAGGATATAATTACAAACGCACGAACCTCCAGTCGAATATCGAAACGAAATTGACCAATCGTTTCAAGGTGGGAGTAAATGTCAACGGACGTATCGAAAATAAAAAGAATCCGGCCGTACGCGATACCGACCCCGACGATTACTGGTCGCCCCGGCGCGCCTTGCTCAACAACTTGCCGACCGAGCGGCCGTTTGCCAACGATAATCCCAAATATCCCAACCACACCAAGATTATCGAAACGAATTGGGCGCTTATCAATTACAACACTTCGGGATATTATAAGTACAACCTCCGGGTATTACAGGCCAACCTGCAAGCCGAGTACGAATCGTATTTCGTTAAAGGGCTTACGGCCCGATTCCTGTATTCGTACCAGTTGGCCGATAACGAAATCGATAATTTCGAATATGCCTACGACGTATATACGTACGATAAGGCTACCGGTACCTATAACCGTACCGGCGGTAACGATAAAGCCAACCGCGAACGTACCCAAAAAAAGGTTTTCAATACCGTGATGCAAATCCAGCTCAACTACGATCGCACTTTCAATAAGGTACACCATGTGGCGGCTACGCTGGTAAACGAACGCACTACGTATCATACGAAACAGAACGCGTTGGTGGCTGCTCCCAATAACAATTATATCGATCTTGTACAGTTCGAAGACATGTCGAAATACACCGATTCGGATGCAGATCAGGCTCGTATCGGGTACATCGCCCGTGCCAATTACGATTACGCCGACAAGTATTACGTCGAGTTTTCCGGCCGTTACGATGCCTCGTGGAAGTTTATCCCATCGAAACGGTGGAGTTTTTTCCCTTCCGTGTCGTTAGGATGGCGCATCAGCGAGGAACCGTTCTTCAAGAACCATGTCAATACCCGCCTCGTCAACGATATAAAGCTGCGCGGTTCGTACGGCGTACTGGGCGACGATAATATCGGCGGCTCGTACGATTACATTGCCGGATACAACAATAACGCCTCCGTTACCGTTTTAGACGGACAACCGGTTATCGGTATCCGCGACCGGGGCGAGCCGGTAACCAATATCTCCTGGATGAAATGTTACTTCCGGAACGTGGGGCTCGATTACGCCCTCTTCGATAATAAATTATACGGTAGCTTCGACTATTTCTACCGTAAACGCGACGGTTTGCTGGCTTCGCGTTACGACGTTTTGTTGCCCAGCGAGGTGGGGTATACGCTTCCGCAGGAAAACCTGAACAGCGATGCTCACCTGGGAGGTGAATTCTTTATCAATTACAAGGACAAGATCGGGAATGTGGGTTATACGGTAGGAGCGAATATCGCCTATTCGCGAAGGAAATATCTGAGTGTGTATAAACCCCGTTTCGGCAGTTCGATGGATTGGTACCGCAACTCGTCCGATAATCGCTGGACGTACATTTACTGGGGTTACGAAACCATCGGCCAGTTCCAGTCGCAGGAAGAAATCAACAATTATCCCGTCAATATCGACGGAAAAGGGAATACCACTTTGTTGCCCGGCGATTTTATTCCGAAAGACGTAAACAACGACGGACAAATCGATTCGCATGACGAGCGTCCTATCGGATTCGAGAATACCGGCAAACCGTTACCGCTCTTCAACGGCGGCTTATCTATCCTGCTCGATTATAAAGGATTCGACTTTGCCGCCGACTTTTCGTTCGCATCCGGCTATATGTATGCGCCCAACTGGGAAACCAAGTGGCCTTTCCAGGGGGGAACCACCTTGGTAAAAGCCACGCAGTTCGATAATCGCTGGCGGCATGAAGACCCGTACGACCTGAACAGTGCCTGGATACCGGGTGAGAACCCGGCGCTCCGCTACAACGCCCGCGACAATGTAACCTGGAGCCGTAATCTCGACCATTGGCGAACCAACGTAGTCGCTTTCCGTCTCCGTTCCATGGAGTTAGGATATACGTTACCCCGCAAGTGGCTCGAACCGGTAAACATAAGGAAAACCCGGTTATTCGTCAATACGTATAATCTTTTCTCGATCGACAATGTGCGGCGTTTCGGCGTCGACCCGGAAGTAGCCGATAAAAATGGCCTTCAATACCCCCAAAGCGTGTTGGTAAACGTAGGCGTGAATGTTGTATTTTAAAATCCGATGAGTATGAAAAAGTATTTTTGTTTTCTGATTGTTCTCCTCGTTTGGCTGGCGGGTTGCGATAGCGACGATAATTTTCTGAACCGGCAACCCACCAATATTTTCCTTGACGAGCAAACCTGGCAAAGCAAAGACCTTATCTTCTCGTTACTGGCCGACCTGTATTCGCGGTACGACGACCTTCAGCAAAACGAGAAGTGGTACGAATATTGCACCTTCGACGAAGCGTTCGCCGCTACCGCCATCGACTGGACACGTCATAAAAATATGGACTACGGCTACGGCAACTGGGCTACCTGGGATTACGGCTACCTGCGCCATATCAACCTTTTTCTGGGAAAATGCGAGAAATGTGCGGTACTCGAACCGGCCGAAAAAAAACGTTTCCTGGCTGAGGCACGTTTCTTGCGTGCGGCCTATTACTTTGAAATGGCGAAACGTATGGGCGGCGTACCGCTTATTACCGAGCCGTTGTATTACGACGATAGCGGCGACCCCTCGTATTTGCAGCATGCCCGCAACAAGGAAAGCGAAGTGTACGATTTCGTTATTCGTGAAATGGACGAAATAAAAACGTTGTTGCCTAACGATGTTTCTATCAAGTCGCGCGCTACCCGGGGCGTAGCGTTGGCCGCCAAATCGCGTGCAGCCTTGTATGCAGCCTCTATCGCGCGGCATGGCGTAAACACGCCTACCGTAACTTTACCGGGCGAAGAAGTGGGTATTCCCGCCTCCAAAGCGTCAGGTTACTACCAAACAGCCCTGGCGGCAGCGCAGGAGTTGATTAAGGATAATACGTATGCCTTGTATAAAAAAGACCCCGTACTTTCTGAAAACTTCGCTTCCCTCTTCCTGGATAAAACAGACAATCCGGAAGCCATCTTCGTAAAAGATTACCAGGTGCCTTCGAAAACGCATAATTTTACCGTATATGCTATTCCGCTTTCCATGCGTGAAAACAGCACCTACGGCGGAGCCCTCAATCCGGCCCTCAACATCGTGCAGTTGTTCGAGAAACTCGACAATACGGTTGCTCCTTTCGAAATCGGTACGGTCGCCTCGCCTGTGCTTTACGATACGCCACAGGCTCTTTTTGCCGGACGAGACGCGCGCTTAGAAGGCACTGTAATTATTCCCGGCAGGAGTTTCCGGAATAAGCCGGTAGATATCTGGGCCGGGTATGTTACTGCCGACGGAAAAATACTATCGGGCGCCAAACCGGGCGCCACTGCGACGCTTCCCGGCGGTACGGAAGCCGTACAGGTAGTAGGGGAAGACGGACCGGTGGATAATGTGGAGTATTGTACTCAAACCGGGTTTTATATCCGCAAATACAACGATACCAAGCAGGGTTCGGGATTGCCGTTAACAGGCAGCGAAGTCTGGTTTATCCGCTACCGGTACGGCGAAGTGTTGTTGAACGCCGCAGAGGCCGCATTCGAGCTGGGCGACGCCGGGCTTGCCGCTTCGTACCTGAACGAAGTAAGGGAACGGGCCGGACTTACTAAAAAACTCTCGGCCTCCGATGTCGATTTCAACCGCATCGTACACGAACGTCGGGTAGAGTTAGCGTACGAAGGGCATAACTTCTGGGATATGAAACGTTGGCGCCTGGCACATATCGTATGGGACGGCGTTGCCATGACTACTACCACGGCCGATCCGGCCGTAGCTACCGAACGCAATACGATGGTATTCGGTTTGTGGCCTTATAAAATGTATGCGCCCGGTACCGATAAACACGGCAAGTGGGTATTCCGCATCGTAAAACCGAGTAACGTAACGGCCGCCCACCGGTTCCGGTTAGGCAACTATTATTCCGAAATAAACTCTACTATTCTGAGTAATAATCCTCACTTGGTAAAACAACCCAATCAATAATAAAGCGATAAGAAAAATGAAAACGAAGCTCTATTTTTTTCTGGCTTGCATGCTGGCATTTTTGCCGGCTTCGTGCAGTTACGATAATTACGACGAGCCGTCGTCGGTATTTTCGGGGCGACTGGTATATAAAGGTGAACCTATCCCGGTAGGATATTACGACGTTTATTTCCAGTTATGGGAAGACGGCTGGCAACTGAAAAAGCAGATCAATGTGAATATAGCGATCGACGGAAGTTTTTCGCAGGTATTGTTCGACGGCTCGTATAAACTGGTACTCCCGAAAGGGCAGGGACCGTATATGCCGATACCCGATGCCGTTACGGGTTCCGATTCTATCCAACTCGATTTGAAAGGGAATAAAGTGATGGACATCGAAGTACTGCCTTATTATATGATACGTCATCCGGAGATAAGCTATTCGAAGGAGGATAATAAAATCAAGGCTTCTTGCGGGCTGGAACAAGTCATAACCGGAAAAGATGCGAAAGACATCGAGCTGGTACGCCTCTATATCGGCAAAACCTTATTTACCGGTAATCGTACGTACATTGCTTACCAAACGCTCAACACAGGGCTTATCCCGGATATGGACAACGTGCGATTCAGCGGAGTAGCGGTTCCTGAACTGGTACCTGCACAAGATTATATTTTCGCTCGTATCGGAGTGAAAACCAAGAACGTGGAAGATTGGATATTTACGCCCGTACAAAAAATCGGGTTGAAATAAATCCTGTCCGGTTACCGATAATGAAAATTGATTGTATAACCCCTCCCCGTCGCATAAACCTTCGTGTATGTGCGGCGGGTACTCATCCTGTTTTTTATGTCGAATTATACTATCGGCCTCGATTACGGAACCGATTCGTGTCGTTGCCTCGTGGTAGATACGGCTACCGGCGAGGAAATCGCGTCGGCCGAGGCTTTTTATCCGCGTTGGAAAGACGGTCTTTATTGTGACCCGGCTGCCAATTGCTACCGGCAGCATCCGCTCGATTACATCGAAACTCTCGAAGTCGTCGTAAAAGAGGCGCTGGCGCAAACACCTGCGGGAATAGCGGACAAAGTAACAGGTTTGTCGTTCGATACGACCGGCTCTACCCCTGTACTGCTGAATAAAAACGGCTTGCCGTTAGCTCTTCTTCCCCGCTATGCAACGAACCCGAATGCCATGTTCGTTTTGTGGAAAGACCACACGGCTGTTGCCGAAGCCGCCGAAATCAATGCGTTAGCTAAACGCTGGCCGGTCGATTATACGGCTTATTCCGGCGGTGTTTATTCTTCCGAATGGGTTTGGGCGAAAATGCTCCGTGTGCTCCGTGCCGACCCGTCTTTACTGGCAGATGCGTATAGCTGGGCGGAACATTGCGACTGGATGCCGGCGCTTCTTACCGGCCGTACATGTCCGGAAGAAATGCAGCGGAGCCGGTGCGCTGCCGGACATAAAGCGATGTGGAACGAAGCGTGGAACGGACTTCCTTCGCCGGATTTTCTCGAAACACTCGACCCGTTGCTGAATGTGTTTGCCGGCCATCTTTACACCCGTACTTATACTCACGATACGCCGGCGGGAACCCTTACGCCCGAATGGGCGGCCCGGTTGGGATTAACGACCGGCGTTCGGGTGGGCGTCGGCGTGCTCGATTGCCATGCCGGAGCTATCGGTGCCCAGATAGCCGAAGGCTCTTTCGTACGGGTAATGGGAACCTCCACCTGCGATATGATGGTGGCATCTTACGAACAAATGAATAACCGGCTTATCCGGGGTATTTGCGGGCAGGTCGACGGCTCCATACTACCGGGCATGATCGGGTTGGAAGCAGGCCAATCGGCTTTCGGCGATATTTTTGCCTGGTACAAACGATTGCTCATGTGGCCTCTAAATACGCTGCTCACTCACTCCGAGCTATCGGTTACCGCATTACTCGGCGAACGTGTACGCACGGCTCTCGTTACGGAAACGGAAGAGGCGCTTTTGCCTTTCCTGGCGGCCGAAGCGGCTAAAATACCTCCGGGCGAAAGCTCGCTGGTAGCGGTCGATTGGCTCAACGGGCGTCGTACCCCATTTGCTAACCAGCAGGTAACCGGCTCTATAGCCGGCCTCACTCTCGGCACTACCGCTCCGCTCCTTTACCGCGCGTTGGTAGAAGCGACTGCGTACGGTTCGCGAGCTATAATGGAAAGCATACTCCGGCAAGGTATCGGTATCACGGAAGTGATCGGTATCGGAGGCATAGCCCGTAAGTCGCCTTTCGTGATGCAAATCCTTGCGGATGTATTAGGAATGCCGGTAAAAACTACGGCTTCCGTACAAACCTGTGCTTTGGGAGCGGCTATGTGTGCCGCCGTAGCAGCACGGGCACATCCTTCTTTGCCGGAAGCCCAACGGCAAATGGGGAAAGGATTTTTTTCCGGATACTTACCCGATAGCACGGCATATGCCGTTTATAACCGGATTTATGCCCGGTATGTAAGAATGGGAAATTTTCTGGAAAACGAACTTTTTTCGTCGGAAGAGAAATAATCTGTGAAAGCGGTGGGTTGTAAAAGCTGGAAGACCATGAGCCGGTATCCGGATGAATTTTGTGGTTTTTTAGACAATAACCTTCTCCTATAAACGTATCTTTGTAATTCGAATCAGGAAATAGGCGACAGCTCTGTTAAAAATAAGCGAGTATGAAGAGAACTTCATTAAAGGATATTGCGTTGAAAGTAGGGGTTTCTACTGCAGCTGTATCTCTGGTGTTGAACGGAAAAGAAAAAGAAGGCCGTGTAAGCAAGGAAATGGCCGGAAAAATCAGGCAGGCAGCGTGTGAATTGAATTATCAGCCTAACCGGCTGGCGAAAGGATTGCAAAGCGGCCGTACCCAAACGGTAGGATTGGTAGTGGCAGATATTTCCAACCCTTTTTTCGCAACGTTAGCTTTCCATATCCAGAAAGAGTTGGAAAAATCCGGATATGCCGTTATTATCATGAATACGAACGAAGACGATATGCGGATGGAACGAATGATCAACCTGTTGCGCGAGCGGCAGGTCGATGGTTTTATCATCGTCCCTACCCAGTCGGGCGAGTCCTCTATTCGCTCGTTGGTAGAGCAACGGGTGCCCCTGGTACTAATCGACCGGTACTATCCTTCCGTGCCGGCGTCTTCGGTGGTTATCGATAATTACGAAGCAGCCCGGACGATTACCCGCTGTTTGCTGCAGGCATCGTGCAAACGCATAGGATTGTTGTTGTATGCCAACACGCAGCCTCACATGCAAGAGCGGAAAAGAGGTTTTTCGGAAGTGCTGCGCGAAGCCGGTATATTCGACCCGCGCCTGATCAGGGAAGTCCGTTATAACTCGCTGCCCGACGATGTGCGCCGGGCAGTCTGTTCGTTAGTGAAAGAAGAAGGAGTCGACGGTTTGCTGTTCGCTACCAATACGATTGCCGTTATCGGGGTGAAACATCTGGTCGACCTGAAAATAAAATTACCCGAAGAAGTATACATCGCCACTTTCGACAAAAGCGAAGCCTTCGACTTCATGCCCTTTCCGGTTCCCTACATCCGGCAGCCTATTGCCGATATGGGTCGGAAAGCCGTCGATTTATTGCTTTTACAGATGGAAAACGAAGTACCTCCTACAGTTTCCGTCTGTGAGCTTCCGGCTTGCCTGGTAACGGATAGAACGGAGTGAATCGGTTTAAAGATTTTCGAACTCTTTCTCTTCTGCGGGGCTGTTGCCCTGGTACAACCGTAACCGGGTACGCAGGCTGTTTATTTCCGACTGAAGTACTTCCAACCGGTCAAGTAAGTGCCGGATAGCATCTATTCCTTCGATGTTGATGGAAAGGTCGTAATACCAGCGGATATACTTTTCGACGTCCTGCAGTTCGTCGGCCGGGAAATACCGCTCGTTATCCATTTCCTCGATGTCGATTAAGCCGCCGTCGGCCAGTAACGAGATAAAGGAAGGATCGATATGTACTTTGTCGCAATATTCTCTTACTATGATTAAATCTGTACGCATAGGTCAACCTCGTTTTTTAATTAAGACTTCTGTAGCTCGCGGAACAGCTCTTTCTGCCGCTCGGTAAGGTTCGTCGGGATTTCAACGGAAAGCGTAACGATCAGGTCGCCGTACTTCCCTTCCTGCTTATAAACCGGGAATCCTTTGCCGCGCAACCGTACTTTCGTACCGTTTTGCGTTTCGGGCTTTATTTTCAGCTTTACCTTGCCGTCGAGCGTATCTACGGTTTGGTCGCCCCCTAAGACAGCCGTATACAGGTTGAGCGGAGCCGTGATGTATAAATCGTCGCCCAGCCGTTTGAACTCCGGGTCTTCCGGGATGTTGAAGGTGATATACAAGTCGCCGGCCGGTCCGCCGTTCGCGCCCGGTCCGCCCTGTCCTTTCAGCTTGATTACCTGCCCGTCGGCTACGCCGGCCGGTACCGTAATCCGGATTTTCTTTCCGTTTACGTTCAATATCTGCTTGTGCGTATGGGCTGCGTCGCGAAGCGAAAGTTCCAGTTCCGCATTGTAATCCTGCCCGCGGAACCCGGCGCTCCGTCCGCTTCGGCCGCCGCGGCCGCCGAACAGGTTCTCGAAAAAGTCGGAGAAACCTCCGCCGTCGCCTCCGGCACCCGTAAAATCGCCGCTCGACCAGAACTGGCCTCCGTCACCGCCTCCGTACTGCTGGTATTGCTGGTACTGCTGCTGTTGCGCGTTGAATGCATCGGCATGCTTCCAGTTTTCGCCGTACTCGTCGTACTTTTTCCGGTTCTCAGGATTGCTCAGCACTTCGTTGGCCTCGTTTATTTCCTGGAATTTCCGCTGCGCATCGGCGTCGTTCGGATTCAAGTCCGGATGATACTTGCGCGCCAGCTTCTTATACGCCTTTTTAATTTCGTCCTGCGTTGCGTTTTTGTTAACACCAAGGATGCCATAATAATCTATATAAGCCATACTTTTTATGTGTTAGATGTTCCGTTTCATTCCGTATGCGGTCGGGCAGGTTGCATCCATAGTCCGGTCGTCACAAAAATAAAACATAAAACAGTAAAGTGTACTCTTTATCAACAGAAAAAACAGGGGAGATGTTCTTCGTCTTTTCCGGTTCCGCTTGGGAGGTTCCGTTTTATTTTTTATCTTTCCGATCCTGTAATAAAAGGATGTGATTATGCAACCGGAAATGTGGTTCGTTTTTCTTCTTACAACAAAGTTTCGGGATGATTGAGTTCGTTCACCAGCTCGTTTACCATGGTGCACGGTTTGTGCGAAGCATAGTCATGGCCGGAATATTGCTTTTTTAACCGGGCGGCTCCGGTAAAAGCCAGCGATTCGTTACCGAACTGTTGCAGTAGCGAATAAATGTCTTTCGCTTTCTTTTTATACGTGTAGTTTTCATTTCCGCTTTTTCTGCGTATTTCGCGTTCTATCATCGCTATATACTGGCTGCGCGGAACGCCTGTATCCAAATATCCGAAGTGAAGATAATACCATAATTCGAACGATTCGTTCGACCAGGCGCAATGTATCCCGTTTCTTTTCGCCAGCTCGATGGCCTCGTTGAAATCCTCGAAATCATCTTTATCGAATACGGCCCAAACGCGGTCGAATTCTTTGTCCCACTTATTCCGTATTTCCACTACCTTTTTTATCAGGCTTACGGTGCCCCTCCCTTCTCCGTTTATTTCCACTTCACGGATAGCCGAATAGCGATTTTTGATTAATGCTTCGAAATAATTAGGCTCCGTACGGGTACCCTCGCAGACGATAAGAAAGCTAACGGCTACGTTTCGAGTGTTGATTTTCCGTTTTTTGTCCAGCTTGGCTTGTTTCCTCAGTCTTTTGGCTTCTTCTATTTTGTATTTGGGTAGCTGTCCCATAACT
>DBGBSM010000283.1:0-33093 GCA_048468815.1 Parabacteroides sp. | reverse complement strand
AGCTCCTGCAAGGAGCGAGTTCGGGGCCTTCAGTGAGTGGAGTGCCATTTTTAGCGAACGAGCGTTAGCCCTTGAACTTTGCATAAATCCCTCACGCTCGGCATTATCCGAACAAGTTCGGCTACTGCCTCTCTTACTCGGGATTTTCTTTGTTTCGTTTCTTTGGTTCAAGCCAAAGAAATGAAAACCCGCCGTGGTAACGGCCTAAACCGGCAGGTGAAGAAAAAAGCCAGCCTTCGCCAGAAAGCAACTTTTCCTTTCTTCGTTTCTTTCGAAAAAGAAACGAAACCGTCGGCAGACGCCCTCGCGGCGAGCGAAGAAAACCCGCCGTGGCAACGGCCAACACTGCCCTGTCAAGACAAAAAGCAGCCTTTGCAAAGAAAGCCCAGTTTTCTTCCAACGTTCTTTTTTAAAAAGAGCGATACCTCCCCAACGCCTCCACATAATAATAATCCGCATACGTCAGCGGCACATCCACCTCCGTACCCGACGGGATATTCCCCACCGAATGCTTCAGGATAAACCCGCCGTTCGTACCCTCCCCGGCCGTATACGCCGCAGACGACAACGTTTGCAGCATCCGCTCCGCTGCCTTGAAATACTTCGCACCCTCCTTTTCCGGCACATACCGGCACAGCTCCAGCAACCCCGAGCAAGCGATAGCCGCCGCCGAAGCATCCCGCAACGCGTCCGGGATACCCGGCGCATCGAAATCCCAGTACGGCACCCCATCCTTCGGCATCCGCGGATGATTCAATAAGAACTCCGCCACCTTCACCGCCTGGTCCAGGTACTTCCCGTCGTGCGTGAACCGGTACATCATCGTGTACCCGTACAAACCCCACGCCTGACCGCGCGCCCAGGCCGACCGGTCGGAATACCCCTGCCCCGCCTGATACTCTTTCACCCGCCCCGTCTCCGGGTGATAATTCAACCCGTGGTACAAGCTGTTGTCCGGGCGGAAATGATTCTTCAGTGTCGTATCGGCATGCTTCACCGCCACGTCGTAAAACGTACTGTCGCCCGTAGCCCCGAAAGCCCAGCACAGCAACTCCAGGTTCATCATGTTATCGATAATCACCACGAAATCGTCCGGCCCCCGGTCGTGCGAGCGGATACACCCCACCGCCGGATTGAAGCGCGAAACGAGCGACCGCGCACTGTTCACCAGAATGTCCTTATATTCCGGCTGCGGAGCGATACGCAACGCATTCCCGAAACTACAATACATCATAAACCCCACATCGTGCGTGTTTACATTGTACTGCTCCGGCTCCAGGAGCTTTAACATCCGCACCCCCTCGTAGTACAACTCCCGGTTACCCGTAGCCTCGTACAGATAAAATAACGTACCCGGATAAAAACCGCTGCACCACCAGTCGGAACCGCTCGTTTTGAGCCGCCGCGTATGCACGTCGTACGTTTTCGGGAAACGGTTCGCCCCCTTCAATTCGCTCTTCATATACAGATACTGGCGTGCAGCCCGCTCCAGCGCCCGGCCAGCGTCCACCTTGCCTTTCGCCCCTGCGCCGCCTGCAAACACCATACACACGGCCGCCACAGCCAGCGTTACAATCGTTTTTCTCATGGTTCTGTTTCTTTCCTGTTTATCTTTTCAAATTTACTTGTTTCCGTTCGATATTCTTCTCCTTTGCCATTCCTATCGGGCCAAAACGATTTCCGCACCGTCCTTTTCAGGGTACCCCTTACCGCGCAGGACAACGCCGGAAAAACTCCGTCACCGTGCTCCCCGCATAATCGTCGTGCGGCAAATCGAAAGACACGACGGTACGACCGTCCGCATACCGCGCCCCTTTCCCTTCCAGGCAGCCGCTTACGGTAAGCTGCGCCCCGGTGCTCACATACAGCGGGTCGGCCACCGAAATAGCGTATCCGCCCTCCCATTCCGCCAGCCACACCAGCAGCGGCTTATCCGCCGACAGCTCCAAGCCCGTATCCAGCCGCACCGTACCCGCCTCGTAAAAAACAACGCCGTAGCTTTTCTGCCGGCTGTTCCGTATAGCCTGCACTCCGGTTGTATTGGCCATGATTTCCAAGCCCGGCGCCTGTACCTTCTGCTCGAACTCCTCCAACGAATTCGCCGGCATCACGATGTACTCGTACCTATCGTTTACCGGGGCGTACCCGTGTTCCTTCCATATGCTGAAAACGGCGCGGGCGAGCGTATCCGGGTTGCCAGCCTGGTTGATGTCGCGCCAGGAGCCCCTTTGCTCCTTTTGCTGCACCACGATGTTTTTCTGGTCCGGGAAGATATACCCCACTCCGTCGTGATACGCCCAACGGATGTTATCCGCTTTTTCACGTACTTTCGTAAGCCGCTCCGCTTTTCCGTTGCGGCCCAGGTATACGTTTCCCCGAAGGAAACACTGGTTTACGGAAGTGGTAATCATCTGGGTGCGGGCGGCCTGGATGCCGGCGCCCAGGCAAACCATCGCATCGCCGGTAAAGAAGTACGACTTCCACGCCTCCACCCCGTTGTACACGTGTTTGTAAGCGATAATCCCCTCCTTTCCGGTACTTACTCCGCCGCCGAAATCGTTGGAGCCGAAGTGATACCAGCGCAGTTCCGCCGTGCTCTGATTGGCCACCGCCGTCGTGCCCGGGATACGCGTCCAGTCCCACACCGGGAAAATATCCCGGTATTCTTCGCCCGTGGTCAGGATATTGGTAGCGCCCAACGGCAGGTAATACCCTTTCAGGTTCTCACCGTTCAGCATCTCCGTGCCGTTGTTCCGGACGGAACTGATTTTCGCGGAAAGATAGTAATCCGCGCCGTGGTGCGTCATAATAGCCGACCGCCAGAAATACTTGTTACCCGGCGCCGGGAAAGGCCCTCCTTCGAGGTGTTTTTTCCACGCCTCGTACCGCTCTTTATCCGCCGGCGTATGCTTTATCATCACATCCAGCACGGAAGAAGAAATGTTGCTCAAAGCACCCGGACGGCTCACGTTCCGCCCCACCGTACCGAAGTCGTAACTGTGGCGGTAACCGAACAAAAGCTGTCCTTCGAACATCGTACGGGTGATGATGCCGAGCTTTCCGGGCGTAAACAAACGGCCGAAACTCAACCCGCCCGCCAAGTCGATAAAGTAAGCCAAATCTTCCATATACCCCATGCCGTATCCGCCGGAATACAGTTGCGGGCGGTGCTGGTGGATGCTGTAATCGGCCTTGATGCCTTCTTCGTCGTTATTACGTACGATGCGCACGGTCGAAGCAATCGAGCGGAAACCGGTTTCAATCAATTCGTAATTATCTTCTATACACCCTTTGTAAATCGTAATAGCCGATACCCACGTACGGTTTTTTCCCTGGTGACCCGGGTTACCGGTGCGGTCTTTCAGGTAAGAGGAATAATGCATGAGTTCTTCCCGGTCGAGGCGATTCTTCAGCAACAACAACACCGTCATATACTGCTGGGGCGCGCCGATGTCGTTATGCCACCAGTTTTTCGAAACCGGCTGCTTGCGGTAGAAGTAATCGAGCCCGAGCCGAATCCGGCTCAATAACCCGGCATCGCGGTAATAAGCCGATTCCGGTTTCGAATACGCCAGCGCCATCTGCACCAAGCGCGACAAGTGGTTCGCCGCATCGTAGTACAGCGTAACGGTATCGTAGTCGATGTCGGCCCAACTACCGTCGGGCCGCATCCGGGCCACCGCCTGTTCCAGCTTACCGGCGTCGAGTTTCCTCGCCAGCTCCGCCCGTTCGAGCCGGGCCGTGAGGGTGTCGATTTCCTGCCGGGCGGAAAGCTGGCCGCACACGCGTACCGGCACCAGTAAAAAGAAACAGGCCGCGACCACATAAAACAATCTTTTCCTTTTCATGACCTATTTATTTTGACGGATTACCACCACCGCCGCGCTCCACGCCGGAACGGAAACCTCGAATTGTTTGCCGGCCGGGCGGATACTTTCGGTTGTTTCTATCCCGAAGCCGCCGTCGGGTTTCACCCGGCTGCCGCCGAAACGCACCTCCGGCGCCAACGATTCGGGTGACGGTGCGGTAAGCCTTACTACCTCTACGGAAGCGGGCGCCTCGTCCAGCCGGACGGTAAACGCAATATTTTCTTCGCTTTTGTTCAGCAACGTAACGTTCAGCGCATCCCGGGTTACACAGGCGTATGCGCTGCTGTTCGGAACCGAGGGAGAGATAACGGCCGGCACCAGCGTACCGCCCTCGCTCGCATACCGGAAGGCCAACATGGCATAGTACAAGGGACGGGCTACCGGCCGGCCGTTTTCGCCGGCTACAATCGGAGCGTAATGGCCTACGCTTCCGCCGTGGAAGTTTACCCCCTGCCCGCCGTGCAACGCCACCATCCACATATAATCCAACCCCCACAAGGCCGAAGCGAATAGGTTGCTCACGCCGGCCTTTCCGCCGCGCGACATGCTGTTACACTCGCCCATCCGGTAAGGCACTCCGTGTTCGCGGCCGAGCCGGTCGAGGGTTTGCAGGTAAACGGACAAGCGGAGGTCGGGCGCCAGCATGGTTTTCCAGGTTACGGCGGCATTCTGTCCGGGCGAATTATAATAATGCGCGGTGAGAAGCGTGATTTTATCCGGATGGTTTTTCATAAAAGAGGCGAACCAGCGTATATCGCCGGCTGCCGCCGGGCCTGCGAACCGGGCTTCGGGCAAGCGGCTTTTTATTTGCCGGTAGTGGGAGAGCCATTCGGTTTCGTAGGTTTTTATTTCGTAATCTTTCGGGCGGAGATGCTTGTAGTACAAATCCGGCTCGTTGCCTATCTGGAAGCCCGAAAGCGTGTTTTTCAATTTGCCGGCCACGTACCGGGCTTCGCCGGCATTGACTTCCGGACTCGACGTGCCTAAGTTCAGGCCGAACAGCACTTTCCAGCCGGTGCGTTCGGCAAACGCAGCGAAGCGGTCGATGTCGGTGGTGGTAAGGGAGTCTTTTCCGGTAAAAGAAGTACGGGGAGCGCCGGTCCAACCGGTTTTGTCGCTGGTGTTGCCCCCTATCCTCAACAGGCCGGGCCCTAAGTTGCGCAGCATCCTGACGAGCGCCTCGTTCTCCGGATGAAGATAGGGAGTGGTATCGGTAAGCTGAGCCACTTCATAACTGAAACCGGGGAAATCGGCGGCGACCGGATGTAACGGCTGCCGGGGAAGTACGGTTACGGTAACAGGTACTTCGGCACCGTCCCCGGCTTCTCCGGCCGGCAGCAGGTACGGCCGGCAGAGAAGGGCGGCGGCGATAAGCCAATAGGTATGTTTGTTCATAAACTTATTCTGTTAGTGTTCGTATTCGCTTACCGCGGCAGGCATCTTTAGTGGATGCCTGCCCGCCGCAAGCTCTTCTTTCTGCGGAAAGAAATTAAAAATACCCCGGATTCTGTTCCTCGTCGTCGGCGCCGCGCGGGTTCAGCCGGTCGATATGCTTCTGCGGTATCGGGCGCAACTTGTGGTAGTCGCGGATATTGGGCGCCGCGTCCGGATTCCATTTCGTTACGTATTCCACCAATTTCTCGCAGCGAACCAAATCCTCCCAGCGTACATACTCGCCCAGCAACTCACGCCCCCGCTCGTCGAGTATGAAATCGACGAAGTTCGCGCTCAAATCGCCGGCGCTCACCTTAATCTGTTCGTAGGTAGAACGGGTATCGCCCGGCACGCCGCCTTCTTCCGTCCAGTATTGCGGCATCTTCTTTTCACCGTCTTTCCAGGCCGCCCGTTTCCGGAGCTCGTTAATCAAAGCGGCCGCCTCGTCGTAGTCGCCCTTGCGCCCGGCCGCTTCGGCGGCAATCAGGTACGTTTCGCCCAGGCGCATCCGCACCCACTCGCGCACGCCGTTCTGCTCGTTCGCCGTTTCGCGCAACGGGTCGTCGTACTTCAGCAACGGCGGATAATACCGGTTGTTCTTAGACGGGTCGGCCTGGTTCCACTGGAAATACTTGTACGCATGCGTGCCCTGCGGAGCGTTCAGGCTGTAATAGATGGCCGTATCGCCGATAGCCAGGCCGGTTACCGCCTTATTGCAGTAGTACGCCCATTTGAAACTCTTGTAAAAGCGCGAATCGTTCTTGCGGTCGAACAGCTCGAACATCGTTTTGTTCGTAGCCCGGTGGAAACGGTACGGACGTCCGTTTTCGATGTCGCGCTTCATGCCCGGCTGGTCTTCGTACCACGAGCCCCAGTACAAATGCGACTTGTTGCCGCTGCCGTTGTAAATCTTATCCAACGTAAACTGCACGGCGAAAATCACTTCGCTGTTGCCCATCTTTTCGATATTCCACAAATCCGCGAAATCCTTCACCAGCGTATACTTCGGGCTGTCGATTACCTTCTTGGCATAGAAATACGCGCTGTCCATATCCGCCGGCTGTTGCCCGCGTTGGTCGGTTACGGCGCTGCCGCGCGTTAAATACACTTTGGCCAACAAATGCGCGGCCGCATATTTCGTAGCCTTCCCCTGGTCGTTGCCCGTAGCCGCTTCGCGCAGATGTTCTTCCGCGTACCTCAAATCGGAAATAATCAGGTTATAAATATCGGCCACTGCCGCCCGCTTGAAATCGGTGCGCGGCTCCTCCGTGGCTTCGGTCACCAGCGGTATCCGGCCGAACTGCTGAACCAGGTCGAAGTAAAAGTATGCCCGGAAAAAGCTCATCTCGGCGCCATACGCTTCCTTCTCCTGTTCGGTAAGCTCGGATTCGGGCAACGAGGCCAGCACCAGGTTGGTTACGCCGATGGCCTTGTAATGGTTCTCCCAAAAGCTGTACAACTTCGACTCGGTAGGCGACAACGTAGCGCTGTACAGGTTATACGGATAGCTCAACGCCCCCTCGGCACCCGTCGTCAAATCGGTGCCCAGTTCCGTAAACACGTTCGAGAACTCGCCGCCCACGCCGAACCGCATGTAGCTGTACGTGGCGTCGAGCGCCGACAGCACCCCCTGCTTGGTTTTATAAAACTCGCTCGTGATGCGGGGCACCTCTTTTTCTTCCAGGAAATCGCTGCATCCGGTATGCAGCCAAAGCGTACATACGCCTACGGCCAACCCTATCGCCCGGATGCCTTTTTTATAATTTATCGTTTTCATCTTGTTCGTGTTTTTATCAGGTTAAAAGGAAACATTCATGCCTACGATCCAACTGCTTACGCTCGGCGACGGATACGCCCGGGAAGAACCGCTCGAAGTAGTGCTGGCGCCTTCCGGGTCGACCCCCGAGAAGTTCGTAAATACGAACGGGTTCTGTGCGGTAACATACACCCGGCAATTCGACAACGTAGCCCGGTTCACTAACTTTTTAGGCAACGTATACCCCAACGTAAGAGTTTTGACGCGCAAGAAATCCGACTTTTCGTAGTACAACGCAGACTCGTAGTCGATATTGTCGTACAGCCGGTTCGGACGCGGATAAGCGTCGGTCGGGTTTTGGGGCGTCCAGTAATCGAGCTTCACGCTGTTGTTGCGGTAAGCCTGGTGGTTTACGCGCGTAGCGTTCCGCAGCATGCCGCCCAGCGTTCCGTACAGGATGACGTTCAGGTCGAACCCTTTGTACAGGAACGTATTGCTCAGGCTGAAGATGTGCTTCGGACGTTGTTGCCCGAGAATCATCCGGTCGTCGTCGGCCGTAATCTTGTGGTCGCCGTTGCGGTCGAGCAGCTTGATCATACCCGGCTCGAACTTATGGCCGTTCTTGTTGAACTCGGCCATTTCCGCGCGGTCTTCGGGCGTATCCTGCCAGATTCCGGTTTTCTTATAGTCGTAATATACGCCGAGCGCTTCGCCGATAAACCAACTGTTACCCACATCGTCGGTCTTCCCGTTGTACAGTTCCACGATTTCCTCCCGGTTGGTGGAGTACATCAAATCGGTGCTCCAGGTAAAGTCTTTATTCTGGATGTTCACGCTCGACAAACTCAACTCGATACCCTTGTTGCGGGTTTTGCCGATGTTCGTGAGTACGCTGGTATAGCCCGATACCACCGGCAGTTGCCGCTCCAGCAGCAAATCGTGCGTGTTTTGCAGGTATGCATCCACCGAACCGCTCAGGCGTCCGCGGAAAAAGCTGAAGTCGAGGCCGGCGTTCCATTGCCCGGTCGTTTCCCAGGTAAGCGTTTTGTCGGGCAACGTAGACGAAGCGTAGCCGATAACCTGGTTTTCGCCGTAATTGTAATACATCTTCGACAACACCCCCTTGGTTTGGTACGGGTTAATCGACGTATTGGCGGTTACGCCGTAGCCGAAACGCAACTTCAGGTTGTCGAGTTGGTCGAACCGTTTCAGGAACGGCTCCTCGTTCATCCGCCACGCCAGTGCAAAGGCGGGGAACGATACCCACTTGTGCCCGTCGGCCAGCCGCGACGAACCGTCGTAACGCATGGAAACAGTGGCGTAATAGCGGCTGTTGAAATTGTAATTCAGGCGCCCCATAAACGAAGCGAGGCTCCAGAGCTGGTTGTCGCTTTCGTACCCGGTAATGTCGAGGGCGGAGGCAATATCGTTGAAAAGCAAATCGTCGGAAGGCAGGTTTTGCACCGTAGCGTTCAGCTTTTCGGTGCGGTTGCGCTGAACCGACTGCAACAGGGTAACGCCGAAGCTGTGGCGCCCCACCTGCTTGTCGTAGAACAACAGGTTTTCCATCGTATAGGCGTAGGTTTGCTGCGTCGCGTTTTTCGCCTGGTTGGGATTGCCTTGCCGGGCGTTCGACGACAGGAAAGAGTACTCCTGGCGCGAATGGAAGTCGATACCGATGTTCGTACGGAAGCGGAGCCCGTCGAGCGGGAGCTTGATTTCGCCGTAATAGCTGCCTAAGAAGCGGTTCACCTTCAACGGATTCACCACCGCATTCGGCTCCAGGTATTGCAGCGGATTCCACCACTGCGAATCGCCGCCCGACGTCATCAACGTAGGCGTACCGTCGTCGTCGTACAGCCGCCCCAGCGGGTTCACGCGCCAGCTATCCTGGAAGTTCGAGCCCCGGTGTTGCAGCGAGTGGCTGAAGTGCGACTGCCCGCCTACCTTGAGCCAGCCGGTTACCTCGGCATCGAGGCTCAGCTTCACCGTATAGCGCGAGTAATCCTGGTTCTTGTAAATCCCCTCGTTGCGGTAATACGTGGTACCGAAGGCGAATTGCAACTTGTCGCTTCCGCCCCGGATATTGAGCTGGTGGTCGGTAACCAGGCCGGTACGCTCCACTTCTTTCCACCACAGGGCGCCGGAGCGTACCTTCGACGGGTCGTAATTCCCGTTCGCATCGTAAGCCATCGCCACCGACTGCCAGGTGTAATCGTCGCCCGTAAACGAAGGCAGCGTTTTATCGAGCTCCATGCTCGGCACCGCCGAGTCGTATTGCCCGGCAGCCCGGTACGACTCGCGCACGTATTCGGCATACTCGGCGCCGTTCATCAATTCTTGCTTGTTCTGGATGGTCTGGAAGCCGTAATATCCGTTGTAATCTACCTGCACTTTTCCTTTCTTCCCTTTCTTGGTGGTGATGATAATCACCCCGTTCGCGCCGCGCGAGCCGTAAATGGCCGTGGCCGACGCATCTTTCAGCACCTCGATGGATTCGATGTCGCCCGGGGCTATCAGGTTGGGAGCGGTGGAAATGGGGATGCCGTCGATTACGTACAGCGGGTCGTTGTCCGCCTTGATGGAGCGTGCGCCGCGGATAAGAATCGTAGGCGTAGCGCCGGGCGTCCAGCTCGAATTGGAGATTAATACGCCGGGCACTTTTCCCTGGATGGCTTCGGCGGCGGATAATGCCGGACTTTGGAGTATCTTCTCCGAATTGAGCGAAGCCACGGCGCCCGTCAGGTCGCGCTTCTTTACGGTTCCATAGCCCACTACCACCACTTCGTCGAGTTCGGAAGCGGATTCCGACAACAGCACATTGATAACCGTTTGCGCACCCACTTTTTTATCTACCGTAGTATAACCTACATAGCTGAACCGCAACACGGCGCCCGCCGGTACGGCCAGGCTGTATTTACCGTCCATGTCGGTTACCGTTCCGTTGGAGGTGCCGGTTTCGTACACGCTCACGCCTATCAGCGGCTCGTTGTTTTCGTCGGCCACCACTCCTTTCACCTCTTTTCTTCCCTGCCCGTATGCAGAAAGTAAAGAGAAACACATCAACAGCAGGATAACGGAAAATCGTTTCCTCCCTGCACTTTGTTTGTTTCTGTTCGTAATCATACACCTGTTTTCCATGTTCTGATACATTTATTAATAGATTCGGGTTTAACAAAAGGCTTGCCGGAACTGACGACCGGCGGAAATGCAGCGTTTCCTTCCGGCTTCCTCTGGTTTTCCGTTACGAATTTAGCAGCCGGGGTCTACCGGAGCGATACCCGATTCCGCCATTAATATATCGAATCCGGCAACCGGAACAAAACATACATTTATGGCGAAAACGGATACATCCCGTTTCGGTAGACAAATCGGTACGAAAGATGAAATAGATTCTATAAAATTTTGTGTATCAAAGCGATTTCTCGATAAAACGCATAAATAGAGTTAAATAATCGCTGGATAAATCCGGGCGGAACCGTATCGTTATCGCCGGCAAAAACGAGAACCGGCCGCTCCCCGGCATACGCAAGCGCAACCGGCTTTTTCCCGGTTTGTAGGGGTAAAAAACAAATAGCCTGCGGCCCTCCGGCCGGTGAAAACATGGACGGAATATTCTCTCCTTATCTCTTGATAACGAGCGCCTGTTCACTGCAATTATACCGAATTGCTATTGCAGCAACACTGCACACGTTATGCAGTGGAAGTGTAATAATTATTGCAGTGCCACTGCATAGTTATTGCAGTAGCGCTGCATGCTGCGTGCAGTGACGCTGCACAATACAGGGATGGGCTTTGCACTAAAACGGTTTTACCAGGCTATCGCATATAAAAAAACAGGGGGATATAAAACTTTATTTATTATCTTTGTTTCAGGAAACAAACCGAAAACAAGCAGCGCCCGCATCATGCACTGCTTTTCGAAAAGTAACGATACCCTGACCCGGCACCCATGAAAACCGTATACCTTATTATATTAGTATTCCTCCTTTACCCGCCCGTCGAAAGCGGCGGCCATAACCTGCGGCAGCTAAGCAGCCGCGACGGATTATCGAACAGTTCCGTAACATGCCTGTTCCAGGACGGCGAGCGTTTCCTGTGGATCGGCACCTACGACGGCCTCAACCGGTACGATAGCCGCGACATTTACGTGTACAAGCCCGACATCAATAACCGCAACAGCTTGTCGAGCAACGTAATCCGGAATATCGTGGAAACGGAAAGCGGCACCCTGTGGATAAGTACCAAATGGGGACTGAACAAACTATCGCACCGCACGAACGTAATCGAGGAGTATTATCCCGATTTCAGCGAAAACTCGTATATCGCCAAAGACAGCCAGGCCGACTTGTACGTATTCAGCCGCCCGAACACCCTGTCGTTCTACCGGAACGACCGGCATGCGTTCGCTCATTTCCCGATTTACGAGGAAACGGGATACGACAACGTATCGGGTTTTATCGTCGACCCGCAGGATACCATCTGGATCAACCACCGGGGTACGCTGGAACGGTATACGCTGGCCGGGAAAGACTCGGATTCGCCGCAGGTTGTGCGCCACCCGGATTTCGCCCACCCGCACGCCATCGAGTATGCGTTCGACGATAACGGCCGCATCCTGCTGGTCGACTCGGCTGGCGATTTGTTCCGGAAAGACGCGCAGGGCCTGCACTTTATCAGGAACCTGAAACAAGTGATTCGCGAAAACGGCGACATCGGCTCGATTATCTGCGACAACCGCGACGTGCTGGTCGGCTTCAAAACGAACGGCCTCGTACGGCTGGTGGCGGAACGGAACTACGAACCGGAGCCATTCGACATCGACTGCGGCGTATTCGCCTTGCTGAAAGACGCGCAACAAGACATTATTTGGATAGGCACCGACGGACAGGGCGTATATGCCTGGACAAAAGACCGGTACTCATTCAACAACCTGTCGCTCGCACAACTTCCCGTCCGGAAGAAACGGGCGGTACGCGCCGTGTATGCAGACCAGCACCATACGCTGTGGCTCGGAACGAAAGACAACGGAATCATCCGGATAAACGGGTACGACACGGCGAAAGAATACTCCGCAGCCAACACCACCCATCTTACGGTGCGCGACGGATTGACCAACAACGCCGTTTTCGCTCTCACGCCGGGCAAGGCTTATCCCGTACTGTGGATAGGTTCCGACGGCCCGGGACTGAATTATTATTCGTACGCCGACCACCGCATCCACACGCTAAGCGGAGCGGGCGGCGCACCGGTGGAACAGGTGCATGCGATAAGCGAAACCGGCGACTCGACGCTCTGGGTGGGTGCGGGTACCACGCTGTTGAAAATAAGCGTGCAGCTGCACGGGCAAAGGCCGGAGGCAACCGGCATCCGGCCGTTCCGCTTCGACGTGCCGCATCAACAGCGGAACAACCAGATTTATTCCATTTATCCGGAAGGCGACTCGATTATCTGGGTAGGCATCCGGGGCAACGGCGTAATCCGGCTCGACACACGTACGGAAGAATACCGTTTCCTGTCGTTCGACAAGGAAGGCATCGCCCCGATGAGCGACATCCTGTGCGTGTACCGCGACCGCAACGAAGTTACCTGGCTGGGCACCAGCTACGGCCTCATCAAACTGAATTTCGCTCCCGGCGGCGAATATACGTTCGAGAGTTTTAACGAAAACGACGGGCTGCCCAACAACACGATACACGGCATAACGGAAGACCGGCAGGGGAATTTGTGGCTGAGCAGCAACACCGGCTTGATTCTGTTCGACCCGCGTAAAACTACGTTCCGCAGCTTCAACCGCAAAACGGGGCTGGAAATTACGGAGTTCAGCGACAACGCCTATTTCCGCGATTGCACGGCCAACCGGTATTTCTTCGGCGGCGTAGACGGCATCGTATGGATAAAAGAGGAAGAAGTAACCGAAAAGGAAGCCTTTACCCCGGACATCTTGTTTACCCGGCTGCGGATATTCAACCGGGAGTATGCCATTTCGGAGTTCGAAGAACGGAAAAGCGGCGCGCAAACCATCCGGCTGAAGCACGACCAGAACTTCTTCGCCGTTTCGTTCGTGGCGACCGACTTCGTGAACGGCGCAAACGGCAGGTACTCGTATAAACTGGAAAACTTCAGCGACGTATGGATGGATACCCGCTCGAACGAGGCGCTATTCACCAACATCCCGCCCGGCCGCTACCTATTGAAAGTGCGGTACGAAGACGGAACCGGCAGCCTCGACAAGCCGGTCGAAGCCATCGGCATCGTGATACGTCCGCCCTGGTACCGAACGGCCGTGGCCCGCTTGCTCTACTTAGTGCTGACGCTCGGGGCGGCGTGGGGCATGTTCCGGTACGCACGCCGCAAGTACGAGCGGCGCAAAGCCTCTATCGCCCGCCGGCTCAACGAGAAATACAAAGAGGAAATGTACGAAGGGAAACTGCGTTTCTTTACCAACGTCACGCACGAGTTCTGTACGCCGCTCACGCTGATTTACGGCCCGTGCGAACGGATACTGCATTACGAAAACAGCGACGGGTTTATAAAGAAGTATGCGGGGATTATCCAGTCGAATACCGAGCGCCTCAACAGCCTGATACAGGAAGTAATCGATTTCCGCCGGATAGAAACCGGCAACCGGCGTTGCCACATCCGGCAGCTCGACATCAGCGAACTGACCGGCAGCATCATCGAATCGTTCGGCGAGCTGGCCGAACAGAACCGCATCCGCCTCGAAACGGACATTCCGGCCGGCATTACCTGGAACAGCGACCACAACGGTTTTACCAAGATTGTAAGCAACCTGATTTCGAACGCTTTCAAATACACGCCGGAAAACGGCATCATCCGCATATCGGTACATACCGTCGGCGATAAACTGGTACTCGAGGTATACAATACGGGGAAAGGCATCCGGAAAGAAGACATTCCGCTTATCTTCAACCGGTACGGCGTGCTCGACAACATAAAGGAGAACAGCATCAAGGGGTTGTCGTCGCGCAACGGCTTGGGACTGGCTATCTGCCAGAGCTTAGTGGAGTTGCTGCAAGGCACCATCGATGTGGAAAGCGAACCGGAACGGTACGCCCGATTTATCGTTACGCTGCCGCTGCCGGAACCCACGGAAACAGCGCAGCCGACGGAAACGGCCGTCGATACGCCGGACAAAATGCTCGTGGCGCCGTTCCCGGACAACGAAAAAACGGAACTGCCGGTTCCCGCACCAGACGCCGCCGGCGAACCGGATAACGGCCGCCCGCAAGCGACTATCCTGCTTATCGACGACAACCGGGAGTTACTTTGGATGCTGAAAGACAGTTTGTCCGACGAGTATATCCTCCTCACGGCCGAAAACGGCGAGGAAGGGCTGGCGCTGCTCAAGCAGCACACGCCCGACCTGATTATCACCGACATCATGATGCCCGTAACCGACGGCATCACCCTTACCCGGCAACTGAAAAGCAACCGGCATACGCTGCATATCCCGCTCATCATCCTCTCGGCCCGGAATACCACCGACGAAAAGATAGTGGGTATCGAATCGGGTGCGGACGCATACATTCCCAAGCCGTTCCGTACCGAATACCTGCGCACGGTGGTAAGGCGTCTATTGAAAAAGCAGGCCGAGCTGAAGCGGTATTACAACTCGTCGGCCAGCGCGTTCGACTTCAGCGGAGGGCAGTTGTTGCCGAACGAAGACAAGCAATTCCTGCAAACCGCCACCGAGCTGGTCAACGCGCATATCGACGATGCCGCATTCGGCCCCGACGAACTCGCCGAAGCGATGCAAACCAGCAGCCGGAATCTGTACCGCCGGTTCAAGAACCTGAACCAGGCGCCGCCCAAGGATTTTATCAAGGAGCAGCGGATGGCGCAGGCGGCCAAGTTATTGGTTACCACGACGCTCACCATCCAGGAAATCATGTATCGCACCGCTTTTACCAACCGCTCGCACTTTTACAAGGAATTTGCCAAGCGGTACGGGCAAACGCCCAAAGAGTACCGGGAAACGCATAAACGGAAAGACGACTCGCTGTTCAGGTAGGCAATACCACTTCTATCGATTTGCCTGCTCCTATTTTTTTGCGGAGTATGCACCTGTTTTCCTGGTAAACCGACACGTCCAATCGGTTTCCCGAACGGGTTACCCGTATATCGAAATCGGAGGCGAAAGCACGCACCCGGTTCAACCGGGCATACTCCCACTCTTTAGGCAGGCGCGGAGTAAGCACGAAGGTACGAAGCCCCGTGGGACGTATCCCGAAAAGCCCTTCGGTAAAGATACGGCAATACAACCCGCTTTCCGCCGACAAATGCCGCTGGTCGCCTTCCGGCCATGCCTCGATGGCGTAGGGAACATGGTCGCCCAACAAACGGCGCCGGGAGTACCGCTTCAAGAAATCCACGCCTTTTTCCACTTCCCCGGCGGCCAGGATGCCGCGCAAAGCATACAGGGTGGAACGGTCCCAGAAAGTTTCCGTCCTGGCCTGCGTCAGCAAACCGTCGTCGGTCCGAAGGCGCGGCGAGAACAAAGCATCCACAGTACCCCGGGCGCGGTTATAGATACCTGCCGTCAGCGGCATGCAAATCCAGGCGCGCAACACGTCGTTCCCTTCATAATACCGGTAAGTTTCGTATCCCTCCACGTGATAACCGAAATGCGACTCGATGGCCTGGCGCAAAGCAACGGCCTGGCGCGAATACGACTTCGATTGCGAAGCGGGAATACCCAACTCCTTACCCAGGTAAGAAGCCGACAACAAGGCGTCATAATATAAACAAGCGGTGCAGAGATTGGCGTCGCCGGCAGGGAAACGGTTCTCCAATTCATCCGAGTCGGAAGCCACGACGCCTTTGTCGGTCAGTTTGCGACGGCAATATTCGAGGCACCATTCTATCAAGGGCCAAAGTTCTTTCGCCTCCTCTTTACTGCCCCGCGCCAACGCATAACGCGCCGCACCGTAAGCAATCATCGCCCCGTCGCCCCGGTCTTTCGCCCCGTGCCAGTAACCCGTTCCTTCCGAAATGATCGAACTGGGGATGGGCCGGTATGCATCGTTCATATACCGGGCGAAGTGACGGAAAGCGTTCAATGCCGACCGGTTCCCTACCTCATACCCCAGATAGGGAAAGAAAGGATTGATATACTCGGCCTGGTCGTTAGCCCAAATAGCTGCATAATAGGCCTCGCCGCCAGGGCCGTGCATCAGGCCGCCTTTCGTATTATAAATGCTTTCGGCTCCGCGCAGCTTGGCGAAAGCGAACATCGTATTCAGCGTCTTATCCGGAGTTTCCAGCACCAGGTTGCTCCGCCACTCGTTTATCAATGCCTGGCGCCCGGCCTTTTCTTCCCCGATACGGACAGGAAAGGCCGGCTCTTCCGCTTTCCGGCCGCGGAAGAGGGCATGGAACTCCAGGGTTTCTCCGGGTTTTACCACAAATACGCCGCTCTTCGACAACGACGCTTCGATGCGATAGGCGCCGTATACCCCCGCCTCTTCGGGGGTGGCATAACTCACGTTCCATTCGGGTACGCGCATCGTAAGGGGATTTTCCATCCGGTTGGTGAAAACATATTCCTCACAGTAACAGACGGCGTGGGCCGACGGATACAGCACCCGTTTCAACGACACGGCGCCGGGTATCTTCTTTCTTCCGCGCACATGGCTGAACGAACTTTCCACGGTCATCATCCCGTTGAAGTTTATCTCCTTTACCTGCTCATCGGCCAAGGTCAAGTCGTTGACGGTTATCATGGCAGGGATGTTTACCTCGAAGCGTTGTTTCAGGTTGTCGCCCGTTTTATTGGGCTTCATGCGCAGCATGGGAAACACCAAACTGCGATTCAGACGGAATGCCCCGCCGGCATCGACTCCGTAACGCAACACGACAGACAACTGCTGGCCGCTCATCTCCACATGGTCGAAATGTGGAATGTCGTTCTTTATCTCCCAGCGGATCGCTCCGTTTTCTTCGATATTCCATCTATCGGCAGTCTGTGCGCGGGAAATACCGCACAACCCCAGTAAAACGGCCACTGCCGCAAGTAATCTCTTTTTTATTTGCATGCTGTCAATTTCCAGGTGAATCAATCGTTTCGGGCTCTAAGATAGCGCTTTCGAACCGCATGGACAAAAGCTGCACCCCTACCGGGCTGCGCAGAACTATTTTATCGGTCATCAGCGAATCATGGCGGCGAAGCCCCCGTTACCCGCCATCCGGATGTCGAGTCGGCCGCCGGCTGCCGTTAGTTCTTCGTATGCGAAAGTATCCTTGTCTGTTCCGTCTTTAATCAGGATGAAGGTCTTGCCTGTACACGCTTCCGGCAATGCGACCGAAACTTCCCGGGGCTGGTTCAGGCCGTTAATTCCACCGATAAACCAGGTATCCCCCTTGCGGCGCGCCACTACTGCATAATCCGAAGGATAGCCCGCCAACAAGCGGCTTTCGTCCCAGGCGGCAGGAACCTTTTTCAAGAAGTCTTTGGGCGCTTCGGGCAGCGACAGATACGCCTCGGCGCGGTCGGCAAAACACTGGAAGCCCGATTCGAACACCACCGCCAGCGCCAGTTGATGCGCCACGGAAGTGCGGCGCACGGCCGGTACGCCCTGACGGACTTTGTTGGAAAAGGTTACCGGAGTATAATCCATCGAGCCCACTACGTTCCGGGTGAAAGGAACCGTCGCATTGTGCTCCGCAGCCTGCTCGCATCGCTCCTGCCGGCCCAGCGTTTCCGCCCCCCGGATAGCTTCGGTGGTAAGCAGGTTCGGATAGGTACGTTCGAAGCCGCGCGGCAGGGTTGCGCCGTGAAAATCGACCAGCAACCGGAAATCCGCCGCATCTTTCAGGATGTCCGGATACCGGGCTATGATCCGTTGCTTGTCGGTATCGAAGAAATCGACCTTGATGCCTTTGACTCCCATGCGGGCGATACGTTCCATCTCGGCCCGGCGCAGTTGCGGGTCGGCCATCAGCCGCTGTTCCGCCGGCGTATCTTCTTCCCTTCCGGAACCGGAGTGATACCACAACCATACGCCTACTCCCTGCGTGGCCGCATATTCCGCAACCCCTTCTACACCCCGGCCGTCCATATCCGGCCAGCCGGCATCTATCAACAGGTATTCCCAGCCCATTTCCCGGCACAGGTCTACGTACTTCAACTGCTCTTTGTAACTGCGTGTGGAAGAGCCCTTGTACCACCAGCTCCAGGCCGCGCGCCCGGCTTTTATCCAGGAGGTATCGTCGATTACCGACGGCGGGTTGAGGTGGGTAACCATCTGCGTCGTAAAAACGGTATTCAGTTCCGTTCCCACGATAACGGCTCTCCAAGGCGTATACCAGGGCAACACGGATACCGGTTCCGGACTGTCGGGAATAACCGGTTCTTCCGGCTCGGGGAACCGGATTTTGTAGGCGCTCTCCTTACCGGAATTATCCACATGGGTAGCCGGATACGTACCGTCGAGGCAAGCCTCGGTAATCATCATCCATATCCCGTTGGTTCGGAAAAGCATCGGGAAAGCCCATCCTTTGTCGTGGCCGGGCGACGAATTAACAGCGATGCCGTTTTTACAATACTGCTCGTAGCTGGGCTTGTGGCGGCTGTTCCAGTCGTACGGATGAATCCAGGCCTTGCCGGACGCCGGAACGGCAAACTCCGTCAACTCGTTTTCGATGGTAAACAAAGAGTCCGCCTGCACGGGGAACCCGTAACGGAAAGCGGCTCCGTCGTTAAATACACGCACAATCACTTGAAAAGGCATCGCCCGGCCGTCCATAAAAGTCAAGGTCATCTCTTCGCAACGGTTTTCGGCGGAAAGACGCTTGCCGGCTTTCAGCTCGTACACCTCGTCGATACTTTTGAACGATACATCCTTTAGCCGCGCATTACGCCCGTATTCATGCCCGTTCATCACGATTCCCAGCCGGGAAGCATCCACCGCCACCGAATCCTGATACAGGATTTTATACCGCAGTTCCGTATCCCCGCTTTCGCAGCCGGCAATTTCCGTTACAAAACGAATACGGCCATCGGGCGAAGCCGCCTCCCATACCGTGGCTTCGTGCCTGCAACCCGAAAAGAGCAGCACAGCCGCGCCACAAACTCCCATCCATAGTTTTTTCATCTCATTTATTGCTTAAAGTAAGTTTCATTCTATCTTTACCGTCCGGAAGCAAATGCGCCTCCACCCGGGTCGCATTTACTTAGCCAGTAACGATAAATCCGCCTGCCGGCGAGCCAGCAACTGGGCGATATAAAGCGAACGGGGAAACACATTCGTTTCGTTATGGCCTTCCCACACCCCGTCGGGCCTGTCGCGGAAAACTCCGGGATAACGTTCCCCCTTGGTACCGATGCTGTAATTTTTGCCCGAAGTCCAGGGGCTCTGTACGGCGGCGCGCTTCACACGGCAGTTCCATAATACCTGCGTTACGCCTGCCCAGCCATGCCCGCTGCCCATCTTTCCCCGGTCCTGTACATTCACATCGCCATCCGTCACTACATTGTCGTACAAGGTACCCGATGCCCAACGATGGTGAGGCCCGATATCGGCATAGGTTTGAACGGCAGTACAGTTATAGAACACATTGGGCCCGCATACCTGCGCACCGGTAACGTAGTCGTGACGCCCCTCCGTACTCAGGCAATCCATAAACAGGTTTTGCTGCCCGATGTTGTTGAAGGAATAGCGCAGGCCTCCCGTAATCACCGCCTTCGGTTCGAGGTTGCGGCAATTCCGCACGGTAACGTTCTTGGCATACCGCTCGCAGCTAACGGCGGCATAACCGAAATAGCGCGCCGTGATATTGTCGACCCAGCAATTCTCCGCCTTTTCAATCTGCACCCCGATCCATCCGTGCCGGGTATCCTCGTAATCGACGAACTCCGATTCGAGGCACAAGTCCGAAATGCCGACCTCACGGATACGGCCGTCGAATCTGTACTTATACACCTCTCCGCCGCCGTATTTCCGTTCCATCTGCATCACCACCGGATTGTCGATAAAGAGACGGTCGCCCTCCACGCGGGTCACTTCCCGTTCGAACGCCAGGTGATACTCGCGGGGCGTCCATTGACGGGTTCCTTCCCGTTCCTCGATGCGATCCATCCGGATAGCGTGAATCCATTCCTGCGTACCGGGACGAAAAACGATAATCCGGTCGCCCGGTTCGAACCCTTCAGCGCAGGATACGCTCAAGGAATGGGTGCCGACAGGAACAAAACTGTCCGTTATGCTCACCCGCGTACCCGGCATTTCCTCGAGTGCACCATCGCCCGTAACCTTTATCAACGCATAGGGATGGGGGGAAACGGCGACCAGGCGCGTTTCGTCGGCACGGCTCCCTTCGCCTTTCAGCACCACGCCTCCGGTTTTTATCACCACCGATTCCGACACGGGATAAACACCCCGGGTTAAGAGCACCACACCCCGGTGGCCGTTCTCGTCGGGCGGCAGTTCCGACACTTCGTCTATCGCCTGCTGGATATGCGCCCGGTTATCGCCCTCCACCGGGGAAAGGGTAAGGCTTACCGGATGTTGCGGTATGCTCCGGTCGCCATGATGATAGCCCACCCGGCTGAAGTCGGGAATCGTATTCCCTTCCTCGTCGGGTATATACACCAGCTTTCCTTTATCGCTTATTTTCACCAGAGAAGATTGCCAGGCGGCCGGCATTTTCGTTTGTGCCGGCAAAGCCATGCACAAAGCCGACAAGGCACATACGCTTATCCGAAGACCGAATGTTTTCCTTATTTCCGGGGTAATTCGCTTTTTCATGGAACGATTCTTTTGCGGTTCGTTTTTTTAATAAAGCCGGCAGACTTTTAATAAAGCCAGATAACCGGATTGCGTACTGGCAGGTTGCGGATTACTTCCTCGTTTTCAGGGAAATGCTCCAGTGCCAGCCAAGTGCGGTAATAGTCTTCGTCGCCATATTGCTCCCAGGCAAAGAGCAGAGCCGGTTGCGCCACGGGCCATTCTTCCCAGTACATCACATCGGCCGGATAAGGCCATGCCGGTTTATCCGCGATATAGGGATACATAAACTGCATGGCTTTCCGCATATTTTTCCCGTCGGGAGTGGTATACTCCCATAAATTGTCGGTTTCGGTAGAAAGTACCCGGCAGAGAGTAGCCAGGGCATCCAGGTTGAACAAGGAATATCCGTAAGGCTTGGTACGGGCCAGTTCGCGCGGAAAACTGCCGTCGGCCGCCATCTGTTCTACCAGGAAGATATTTTTGAAACGGTCGGCGCACTGTTTCATGATTCGCTTATCGCCTGCGTATTTCGCAAAAACAGCCGCTTGCATCGCCCAGCACGTTCCGTGGTTGTTGGCGGCATTCATTTCGTCGACGCCGTAAGGGTGCGTACTCATCCAGTCCAGGTAGGCGGCAAACCATTTTTTCGTGTCTTCCAGGTCGTCTGCCGGGAGTAACCCTTCTTCTTCCAACCGGATGAGCGACTGGGCCACTTCCATCAGATGGACGGTATCGATGATTCCGATGCCGCGTCCCGTAGCTATCCCCTTAATCGCTTGCGCATAAAGCAGGTGCGGATTCATACGGGTACTGTCGTTTATAAACCACGCCCGTACGTGCTTCAGGGCCGGAGCTATGTAGTTCCGGTCGCCGGTGAGCAGGTAAGCGGAGGTGAGGTTGCCCACAATCCGGCTGAAACGAATCATAGCGCGCCGGTGGGCTACGAAGTTATCGGGGTTCGTTTCCCCGTCGCGGCGTATATAAGGGCCGTCGGGGTTCAGCGGGTCGGGCCACCAGTAATCGCCTTCCGAAAAGAAGTCGTGGGGAGTGCCTGCACTGCGCGCGGCCACGAAAGAGGTTACCGTTACCGGTTCCGCCAGCCTGTCGTTTTCCGCTTGCGCCAGGATGTGCTGTTTTAGCGGTTCTTCCACCCGCCGGTTCCGGGCCTTATCCGACGGCTGGCAGCCCAGCAAGAGAAGGAACGACACGGCTGCCAGGTAATAAGAGGTCTTTTTCATTTTCCTTGATCCGTTATAATAGAATGGTTATTCAAATCAGCGTATTCCGTTACCCGACAAAAATACACGATTTCCAACTCGCCTTGTTTCAGATTTATTTCAAATCCTTTTACTATTATGCCAAATACCCGGGAAGGACGCACAAACGGTCGCACACCGGCCAAGATTCCACCGGAAATGCGCTTTGAGGCCTTTATCCGTTATTTTTTACGTTCTGTCGAGAATTCGGTGGGCGAACACCCGTATACCGACCTGAAACATTGGGTAAAATAGGCATGACTGTTAAAACCGGCATAGGTGGAAATCTCGGAAACCGAATAACCGGATTCGAGCAACAACCGGGCAGCTACCTCCAACCGTTTGTTGCGTATCAGCTCTATCGGCGACAATTCCGTGATCGCTTTCAGCTTCCGGTAAAGGTTCGTGCGGCTCAATCCCACTTCCCGGCATATCAGGTCGATGTTCAGTTCGGGGTTGGATATATTCTTTTCTATCACATCGAAAAACTTCTGCGTAAATTTGTCGTCACCCGACACGGTTTCGATGCCGATCGCCTCCGGCGAGAACTTCTTTCCATACAGCCGCTTCAGTTTCTCCCGCGATTCCAATATATTCCGGATACGGTAAATCAGCACGTCCATGTTAAAAGGCTTCACAACATAATCGTCCGCCCCCGCCGAAAAACCTTCCCGGATATGCATCACCAACGACCGGGCCGTTATCAGGATAACGGGGATATGCCCCGTACGCATATCTTTCTTAATCGCCGCACACAACTCCAACCCGTCCTTGCGGGGCATCATAATGTCGCTCACCACGATGTCCGGATATTTATCCGCCACCGTTTCGAAAGCCGTTTCGCCGTTATCCGCCTCCAGCACATAAAAATACGGTTCCAGGCATTCTTTTACATACCGCCGCACCTCTTCATTGTCTTCGGCCAGCAAAACGGTATATTTCTTCTCCAGGCGGAAAGCTTCGGGAGGTGTGGCAGCGGGAATCACATCCGCTACGAGGCGATCGGCCGTCTTTTTATCTATTTCATCATCCGTATAGGCTTCTTTTTCGATGGGGAACACCACATGAAAAACAGCACCGCCCTGCCGCTCGTTCCCGGCCCAGACGGTACCGTGATGCAGTTGTACGATAGATTGCGTCAGGCTCAACCCGATACCCGTGCCTACCCTGTCGTTCGCCTTGCCGTCGTCTATCTGATAAAACGGAACAAAGATGTTTTTCAGTTCCTCATCGGGGATGCCCTTCCCCGTATCGCATACGGTAAGATGCACCAGCGTCGTTTCACCGGACAATCCGTTCAATTCGTCGCGATGCGCGGCACTGATTTCCCCCGCCTTCACCTTCCTCACCGACAGGATAATGCAACCTCCCTCCCGCGTATGCTTGAAAGCGTTCGACAAGAGGTTGAATACCACTTTCTCGAGCAACGACTTATCGAACCAGGCGGCAATGCACCGGTCGCCTCCTTCGTACCGGAAGTCGATATTTTTGCCGATAGCTATCTGATTGAAAGCATAATAGATTTCCAGCAGGAAGGAACAAATATCGTCTTCGGCTATTTTCAACCGCATCTTTCCCGCCTGGTTCTTGCGCAAATCCATCAATTGGTTCACCAGGAGCAGCAAACGTTGCGAATTGTTGTATATCAAGCTGAGCTTGTTCTTAACGGCGGCATCGAAATCGGTTCGTTGCAGCAATTCCTGCAAAGGAGAAATGATGAGCGTGAGAGGGGTACGCAATTCGTGCGAAAAGTTGGTGAACATACGCATTTTGGTTTGATGAAACTCCTCCGCCCGTTGTTGTTCCAAGTGTTCGTAAAGCAACGCTTGCTCCAGTTTCTTTTTCTTGAGGATGTAATACATAACCAGGAAACAGGCGCCGAAAAAGGACAACGTATAAAACAGGCTGGCATACCAGGTTTTCCAGAAGGGCGGTCGCACGACGATGCGGAGCGTACGAACCCGGTCGCTCCATATACCGTCGTTGTTGGCCGCTTTTACCTCGAACACATACTTACCCGGTTCCAGGTTGGTGAAATAGGCTTCTTTACGGTTGCCTACATAATTCCATTCCTTATCATGACCTTTCAACCGGTAAGCATATTGATTCCGGAACGCACAGACGTAATTCAGGGCACAGTAGCCGATTGTAATGTTGTTTTGATCGTATGCCAATTCGATTTTGCCGGCATCGTCGAGCGTTACCTGCAATATGCCGCCCGGTACCGGGGAAATCGTTTTGTTATTGACTACCAGGCTCGTAAAAACCAGAGGCGGTAAAAACGAATTCATTCGCAGGTCGGCCGGGTCGAATGTTACAAACCCGTTGCTGGCGCTGAAACAGATTTCGCCGCCGGGCAACGATATACCGCTGTGCGGGGTAAATTCCTGGGCGCCTATCACGCTGCCGGCTTGATACGGATGTATTTTTTCCGTTCCGGGATGATACTTGAAGATAGCACTGTTGGTACTTATCCACAAACTGCCTTCCGGATCTTCCGCAATCGCACACACATCCGTATCCGTCAACCCCTGTTCCGAAGTTATATTCTTTACGATTCCCCTCCGCTCGTCGAACAAGCTGATTCCGCCGCCGAAAGTACCGATCCAGATTTGCCCGGACGAACTGCGGACGACGGAAGTTACATAGTCGGACGGAAGATACGTACTTCCTTCTCCGCGTGTATGGTAAACCGTATACTCCTTCTTGTTTTCATCGTATTTATACAGCCCGTTGTTGCGCGACCCTATCAGATATACCCCTTCGCCCAGTTCCAACAAACAACGCGCACTGCCCGGTGACCACCTCTCGGCCTTACCGGCGATTTCGAAACGTTCCTGCATCTGTTTGCCGGCCGTCAACTTCACCAGCCCCAGGGAGGGCTTGGAGGTAGCGACCCAAAGATGGCGGTCAGCGCTCCTTAGAATGGAATAAACCGACGTTTTCTGCGGAAAAGTATAATACCGGGAAAATTTCTTCGTTCGCGTATCGAACCGGTAAATATCCCCGTGGGCGGTACCGCACCAAACGGTATCCCCTTCGAGCATCACCGATTTGATTATATTCCGGCTGTACTGCCGGCTCGAAGACGTATCGTACAGGTAATACCGGTAGGTATCCGAATGCAGATTGTATTCGAGCAGCCCGACCCCTTCCGTCGCTATATACAAGCAATCGGGCGCTTTACACGCCACGGCGCCGCATACGCCCAACAATACATTGAATACGTTGGCCGGTTCATGAAAAACGAAACGGTTGTTATACTTGCTGAGATAATTCACCCCGCCCGAATACGTTCCTACCCATACGCTTCCACTGTTATCCACGCAAATGGAATAAACGGAAAAATGACTCAGGTTGCCCCGTTCCAACTTCGCTTTCGAGTGGACTTTGAGCGTATTATCCGTTAAATCCATGGTATACAAGCCATCGAAAGTTCCGATAAACAAAAATCCGTCCGCTTCGGCCAGGCAACGGATACTATTGGTCGATAAAGCCGTATTCCCTGCCGTATACACCGTCGACTTTTTATTTGCCAGGTCTAATTTTACGAGGCCGCCATACGTAGTGGCCACCCACAATTGTTTACGCTTGTCTTCATACACATCGGCTATGTTGTTATCGGGCAGCAAATCGTTTTCTCCCCCTTTCGTATAACGGGTAACGGACTTCAGGTTCAAATCACACAGATACAATCCCTTACATTCCGTACCGATTACAAGCCGGTGATCGGAAGTTTCGGTGACGACCGAAATAAACTCCCCGGTAAGTTCACCTTCCAGGTCGATCATACGGAAAGTATCCGTTTCCCGGACGAACAACCAAAGCCCCCGCGACGTTCCCACCCAAAGACGATTTTTCGAATCGACGAAAAGCGAACGTACGCCCGACCTCAACCAAGCATATTTTTTTCCGGTGTAGGGAGTTATTTTATCGGTCGTCAGCTCCAGCCTGTTCAAGCCGTGTGAAGTTCCCACCCACAGATGATGCCCGTTGTCTTCCACCAACGCCGTAACATGATTGTCGACCAGGCTTAACGAATCGTTACCCTGATGCTTGTATACCACCATCCTCCCCCCGTCGAACTTGTTCAATCCGTTGCGCGTACCGAACCACATGTAACCTTTCGCATCCTGATAGATTTTCAGAACCGATAGCTGCGACAAACCGTCTTTCAGGCCCAGATTAGAGAAATAGTACATATTGTCGATCGGGGCCGCCCGAATACGTGTACAAGTAATCGAGAGTCCTATTATTAAAATCAGGCAAGCTATTCGTTTCAACGTGTTTTTCATGATTTCAGCCGGTTTATTTTGTCAGGTTATAATTCTACCGGCCCACTTTATTTCAACATTTCGACAGTCGAGCCGTAAGCATCGTCTATGTACATTACCGGGATATTTCTGCCTCCGTTGCCATTCACATAGTAGATTTCCCAGTTGTTGATATACATACCGCCTTCGCATGCATGGACGCTGCGGGCGTTCGCCACCACGGCGCTGCTAAAAACTTCCGTCCCCGCCACATAGGCCGCGAATGTTTCGTTTTCATCCACTCCCATCGACACGGTTTTGTATTCTTTCGCCACAAAAGTATTCAGCGAGTTCAATTTACGATACTCGTTATACGTGGTTTTCTTACCGCTCGAAGCGGTATGCTGCACAATCAACTGTACATTATAATCGGTAGTGCCTTCTACGCTCACCCCGCCGTCCGGTATTTCGGGATAACCGTCGGTAGGAACGGAAGGATACCACAACATCCGGATCTGGCTGATGTACGAGTTACGATTGGAAATATCCGAACGCATGTTCCAACGATATTCGAGCATAGCCGGTTCTTTCTTCTTTCCTACCGTTACCTCCCGCGTACCGGGTACATTTTCTTCAAACCCCAGTTTACAACGCGTGCTGAACGGAATATGCAAACTGTCGTCGCCGAAAGCCCGGCGAATGTAGCGTTTTACCTCCGAACTGGAATTTACCCGGATCTGAAGATATTGGTTGCCGTTCTTCTCTTTCTTGACAGCATTCGTATTTCCGCTCTGCAAGCTAAGCGAATGAGCGCTTTTCTCGAATTTCTCGAAATAATAACTGGACACATACATTTTATGCGAACGCACCTGCGATTTTCCGCCTACCTTCGCCGTGCAAGTAACCGTATAAGAACCCGGCTCGTTCGGAGCTTTCCAAGTCATTTCGTTCAGTCCTTGCGGCTGTGTGAGGGTCCCCCCGTCGCAACTCCATTCATAAGCGGTATGCCACAAATCGCTGGAACGTACGCACATCCACACTTTGACTTTCTGATTACAGAAAAATTCATCGCCGTCGGCACTCAACGAATCGATTTCCAGATAATCGTCGTCGCCGCAAGAAGCGAACCCCGCCATGCAAAGGGCCATAAACAAGCTATACAGATATTTCATAATTTTCCTTTCGTTTAAAATAAGTTACTGCAAATCGATTTGAGCTCGCGTAGGACGGTCTACCCAGCTGTCGAGCACATGGATGTACGATCCGTCGCTGGAATACAGGTTCGAAGTACGGGGTTTGATTTCCGATTTATAATGTCCGTCGAAGTTATTGAACGTAATATTCGGATTGCGGTCTTTCAATATATACATATTGACTTTGGCCGTATCGGCGGTAGCGCAAGTTTCATACCAGGTGGGTTCGGCCGGCAAATTGGAATGCGTATACAACCCTTTCACGATGTGATAGAGCAGGAACTCCCTTACTTGTTCCTTCGGATAAAGCGTCATGGAAGACGGAGCGTACGAAACCACGGAATCCAGGGCCGCATCGTAGTACGACAACGGATGCGTTTGGAAATAGCTTTTGTCGGACTCCGTTTCCGAATTGAAAGCCGTATTGGTAGGCAGCAAGTAGGTGCAATCCGGCCGGTTGAATTCACCTTCCGTTTCCGTATACCGGATAGCTTCCTGCAAAATGGAAAAAATATCGGAACGCGACATAATAAAGTCATACGTCGTCATGTTCAGTTTATTACTCGGGATGCCGGCATTGTAATCGTATTCGTACGAATCCTGGAAATCGAGCCCGAAAAGTTCGCAGCGAGCGAATAACAAGGGAAATGCGAACATTACCCATACTATCTTTACATATTTACTGTTCATATCCTGATTTTTTATTCTACTGTTGTTTTAAACTAACGTTCGGTATAAGGAGGGTTTTGATCGCCTTTAAGCGCCGGGTTCGATTCGAACTCCCGATAATAAACCGGCCAGTACTGCGTTCCTTCGTCTCCGAATCCGGTTACGGTAACCCCGTTCGCCTCCTGACGACCGGAATAGAGCGGATTCATCACTTCGATGAGACGACCGGTGCGCATCAGGTCGAACCAACGTTGCCCTTCTCCGAAAAATTCCAACTGCCGCTCCAGCAAAATGATACTTTCCACCCCCTGCTTACTGGCCGCCCCAGGTTCGGTTTTGGCATCCTTCAGGTAACCGGAGCGCGACCGTACGGCGTTGACGATATCCAGCGCCTCATCGCTACGTCCCAGTTGGTTAAGCGCTTCCGCACGAAGCAGCATTACATTGGCCAGACGCAAAAAAACCAACTTTTGCTCGCAATCGGCCGTACTCAATACCACATACTGCGATTTATACACCTGGTTGGCTGCATCGTATTCGCGGGCCGGGTCTATACCGCTATACTTGATGCATTTCTGTATACCCGCAGCCGTGTACGAAGCATACGTAAGCGGCACACGGTTACTGTTATAGAATATTTTTACCGTATCCAACGTATTCCACAGGCGGCTGTCGGCTCCTTCGCCCGAGTACAACCGGTCTATAAATTCCTCGAATACCGGAGCAGCCATCTGCCAGCCGTTATTGGTATTCGAAGCGCCCAGTTGCCCGGTCCATCCGCTGTTGGCGCCGTTGGCCTCGAAACTCCAATCCATGGCAAAAATCACCTCATCGGACGATTGCGGATTCTCGAAGATTTGCTTCCATTCGTTTTCCCCGTTTGCCAATTTGTAATCGGAGTTGCGGATAAAATAGTCGGAAGCATCCAGCGCATCCTGGTATTGTTTATACCACATATCCACCTCCACTTTCAACGCATACATGGCCGACAAGCCCAAATAAAATTTACCGGAAGTATCCGTGATGGTAAAATACCGAATAGCCTGCCGTATATCGCTGTAAATTTGCGCCTTTACTTCTTCCAGCGAAGCGCGCGGCACATTCATACTGCCGAGCGATCCGTCCCAGCTTTCGGTAACAAGCGGCATTTTCCCCCATACGCGGGTGCCCCAGAAATACATGAGCGCACGCATGCCGTAGCACTGCCCGAGATAGGGAGCGTATTCCGACTCCAGAATATTCGGTATCGCAGGATATTTTTCGATACCGGTATTGGCGCGCGTGATTGCCGCGTAAAAATACTGCCAGCTCGCTTCGCCGCGCTGGGGTGTGATGGAATTCATATAAAGCCAATCCGGCGCATAGGTCGTAGTAGCTACATTATCCGAGCGAATCTCTCCGTAAAGAACCTGTTTTTGCGATAACGCCTGCTGAAAGGCGTCGTACATCCCCGCATTCCAGTTACTCATCTCCGAAACATCCTTGAAAAAGTTGTCGGGCGCCAGGTCGGACAAAGGCGTCCTGCTCAGAAAATCATTACAGCCCGACAGCAGCATCGCTCCTGCGACAGCCCAATATATCGTTTTTTTCATTTTACCTTTTTGTTTTAAAATCCAACATTCACACCCACTCCCACTTCCCGGTTGTGCGGATACTTGGAGCTATCCTTTCCCGGAGTCAGAACGCCGCCGCTGCACTCGGGGTCGAAACCCGAATAGTTGGTCCAGGTAACCAGGTTATTGCCGTACACGAAAGCCTGTACGGTACGTAACGGAGTTTTGTTCAACAAGCGCCGGTTCACACTATAGCTGAAGCGGACATTCTGCAAACGAACGAAGGTGGCGTCTTCCAGGAACTGGCTACTCAAGCTCATGGAGTGGTTGTTGGTTTTACGCACCCGCGAGTCTAAGGCATACCACGAAGTAATTTCCCCCGGATATTTCCAACCCTGCAACACATATTCGGGCGTTTGCTTATGCGTGTTTCCTCCCCACGAAGAGTAATAACGCTTCAGGTCGTTCCATACCTTGCCGCCCCAACTCACATAAAAATTGACGCTTAACGAAAAATCCTTATACGTAAACGAGTTATACCACGAGCCGAACCAATCGGGCGTTGCCTTCCCCAACACTTTCTGGTCGTTCGAATTAATCTGATTGTCGTATTTTCCGGTCTCGTCGGGTATATTTTCCCAAATCACATCGCCGCCACCCGAAATAACGCCGTTGGTACGCATTTGCCCTACCGTTCCGGTATATTCCGTGCCGTCCGGCAACACATACTTCGTCAAAACAGGCTGGCCGTTCAAACCGATAATCACATTATTGTCGTCGTCCCGTTCAAACACAGGCGTCAACCGGGTGGAATAATCTTCCGTCCAGGCATTGCTGGCGTCGTACTCATACACGCCCAGGTTCCGGTATCCGTACCACAATCCGGCAGGCTCTCCTTTAGCCACGCGCCAGGCGCCGCCGGCAATGTAATCTTCTCTGGCCAAATCCAGAATCTTATTGTTATTTTTCCACCAGTTCAGGGTAGTATTCCAACTGAAGGTGCGCGTACGCACAGGTACCGCCGTTACGGAAATTTCGACTCCCTTATTCTGGATACTGGCCAGGTTGACGCGCATCTTATCGTATCCCGTACTGTATGCCAGGTTTTGTTCCGCCAGCAAGTCGTGCGTCTTCTTCACGTAATAATCGGCAACGAACATAATACGTCCTTCTAAAAAACTCAAATCCAACCCGATATCGGTTTGTTTGGTTTCTTCCCACTTCAAGTTGGGGTTTCCGTACTTGCTGTTCGGAACCACGCCCCCCACACCGTTGTAACTTTGCGAACCCGAAACATACGTGGTTTGCGACTCGTAGCGTCCGATTTTGTCGTTACCCGTTACGCCGTAGCTGGCACGCAGCTTGGCGTCGGTGAGGAAGCCCGACGTGCGGCGCATAAAAGGTTCATCCGAAAATCGCCACGCAGCCGATACGGAAGGAAAGGTACCCCAACGCCGGTTTACGCCGAAGCGCGAAGAACCGTCGCGGCGAACCAGTCCCGTTACCGTATAGCGGCTCTTATAACTGTAAACGGCGCGTCCGAACAAGCCCACGGCGGCCTCGTCCCAACCGGAAGTGTATACGTTCGCCAAATCTTTGGTGGTGGCCATATTCATGTAATGTATATCTTCGGAAATGAAATAGCTGCCCCCTATTTTCGACTCCACCTGGTTCGTGGTTTCGAAACTGGTGCCGATCATGGCCGATACACTGTGATCTTCGCCGAAGGTTTTGTTAAAATTCAAATAGGCTTCGCCCGCATACTTCACTTGTTGCTGGCTTAAATCGCTGCCCGAATTTTTGCCGTTATCGCTTCCTTCCAGCGTTTTGGAACTGAACTGCACCCGGCGTGAAGAACTGTAATTAGCCGACACATTGGCATCGAGCCTTAAATAAGGCGTAAAACTCCATGCCACGCCCTGATAGAACAAACCCGTATATCTGCTCGTTTCGTCCAACCTTTCCGTCAGCTCCGCTATCGGGTTCCGACGTCCGCCGGACGAATAATACGGAATCAGTTCGCCGTCGGGATACCAGATAATCATATCGGGGTCGCGCCGTTGCGCATCCTGGAAAACCGATTCTTTAATCGTATTCTTCTTGTTATATCCCAGGCGGACGCGGGTAGTGAACCGGATGTTTTTCCAGGGCTCGTAATCCACATTCAGATTGGCTATATACGTATCGTTGAACGAATTCAGGAGGATTCCGTCTTGCCCCACATAGTTCAGCGACATCCGGTAAACGAACCCTTGCGTGCCGCCGCTGATCTGAACCGACGCATCGTCGCGTCCGCCGGTACGGAACAACAGGTCTTGATAGAAATAGTTGGTGCTGTACTGCAAACCTACCGAATCGGTACGGGCCGAGAACTTTTCCAGTATCTTCGAAGGATTTCCCAAATCGGAAGCAGCCATGCTCAACCGGCTCTCGAAAGCATTCACCTGGGGAAGTTTCCGGGCCGCGTTATAGAAAGAATGCTGATACTTCACATCCACGCGGGGCTTACCGATTTCGCCGGCTTTGGTGGTAATCAGAATCACCCCGTTGGCGGAACGCGCCCCGTAAATGGCCGACGACGCCGCGTCTTTCATCACATCGATGCGCTCGATATCGTTGGGCGAAATATGGTCGATGTCGTCAACGATTACGCCGTCTACCACATACAACGGAGCGACGCCCTCGTCGCTGAACGTAGAAGCGCCGCGAACCGACACGAAGCTCGACGCCCCCGGAGCACCCGAATTGGAAGTAATCTGCAAGCCCGGGGCAGCCCCTTGCAACGCATCGAATACACTCACCGGGTTCTTTTCTTCCAAGATTTTAGCATCGACCGAGGTCATCGCACCGCTGATATGTTTCTTGTTCATGGTACCGTAACCCACTATCACCACTTCGTCGAGCGCCTGCGTATCTTCCTCCATCGTTACCCGGAGCTGTGTTCCCGTAGCTTTTCGCTCCACCTTTTTATACCCCATGTACGAAAAGACCAATGCGCTTCCCTGCGTACACGAAACCGAGAAGTTCCCGTCCAGGTCGGTAATGCCACCCGCATTTTCTCCCTTCACCTGGATTGCCACGCCGATCATCGGTTCACCCGACTGGTCTGTTACCACTCCCTTCTGTGTGATTTTCTGCGCTTGTACCGTTAGGGCGAATCCGGCACAAAGAATAATCGACAACCCTTGCCGCAGCAACGCCATCGACTTGTGTTTTCCTTTTTTCATCAGCTATACTCCTTAGATTAAACTTAACATACACAGCAAACGTATAAAGCATCTCCCGAACCGGGTTTCAATATCATACCGGATGTTATTAAAATTATACCAATTATTTTATATCCAAAAGCAAGTATATAT
>DBGBSM010000282.1:0-2674 GCA_048468815.1 Parabacteroides sp. | reverse complement strand
CCGATCCGTCGGACGTATCGCGCCCCTCGTCGCTCGACGCTGCCGACCGCAAGGTACTGGGCTCGTCGATTCCCACCTGGTTCGGCGGCTTCAACAACACGCTTACCTACAAAGGGTTCGACCTGAACGTATTTTTCCGTTTCTCGGGCGGTAATAAAATTATGAACGCCACCCGCCAGGCTTCGTTGCTGAACATGGACTTCTCGAACAACGGTACCGAGATTTTAGGACGCTGGCAAAGCCCCGAGAACCCGGGCGACGGCATGACGCCGCGTATCGGATACGGCGATAATTTCGCCATCTTCAACGACGGCTATTCCGACTCGCACTTCGTAGAGAACGGCTCGTTCCTGAAATTAGCCAACCTGGCTATCGGGTACACACTGCCCCGCGACATCGTTTCGCGCCTGAACATGACGAAAGTGCGTTTCTATCTGCAAGGACAGAATTTGTTTACCGTGACCGGTTACAAAGGGCTCGACCCGGAAACCTCCACCCGGCAGGGCGTAGACTGGGACGGCATGCCGCAGCAACGCGTATTCACCTTCGGTGCGAACATCACTTTCTGACATCGGTTATCCACTTAAAAATACAAGAAAAATGATACATACACTCTTCAAAAACCTCACTTACGCGCTGGCGGGCGCTACGCTGCTGGCCGCTCCGTTCCTTACCTCGTGCGAAAGCGACGTAATCGACCTCGAGCCGGTAGATAAAATACCCGACCACACCGCCTATACCACGCCCGAGCGTTGCGAGCTGGCTATGCTGGGCGCTTACGATGCCGCCCAATGCGGCAAATACGGCGATTTGTATACGCGCGGCTATCCTTTCGGAGCCGCCAGCATCATCCAGGGCGAAATGCGGGGCGAAGACATGAACCTCACCGCCCAGTTTTTCGATATAACCTACGGCTCCACCTATTCTACCGTTACGGCCAATAACCAGTATATGTGGGAAAACACGTTTACCTGCATCAACATCGTGAACACGGTATTGAAAGGCGAGGAACAAGCAGTGAAAGACGGCGTTATCAGCCAAGACACAGGTAACCAGTACATGGGCGAGTGTTACTTCCTGCGCGCCCTGTGTTACCATTACCTGATGATGCATTTCGCCTTGCCGTATAACGTAAGCGGGAACAACGATTACGGGATGCCGCTGTATCTTACGCCGCACAATACGAAAGAAGAAATCGCAGAAGCTGAGAAAATAGGCCGCTCTACCGTGCAGGAAACGTACGCGCAGATATTGAAAGACCTGGACAACGCCGAAGCGCTGCTACCCGAAACCGTAGCGGCCAACCCGATTACACGCGCCGGCAAAGGCGCCGCCATCGCCTTGAAAACGCGGGTATACCTGCACATGCGCGACTGGAGCAACGTAATCGCCGAAGCGAAAAAGCTGGCCGACGTTACCGAGGCGTCTTTTACGAGCGCGATAGGCGGCTATCGGCTGGAAAACAATCCGCTCACTCCGTTTACTTCGTATTCGAATAACACGGAGTCGATTTTCTCGATCGAAAATTCTTCGGACGACAGCGGCGACGTAAACGGAGCCATGTCGGCTATGATGTCGGTACGCCAGGGCGGCCGGGCCATCATTACCAGCTCGCCTACGTTGTACAATTCGAGTTATTGGCTGGCGAACGACAAACGCCGGAATTGGTTGCTTTACCACGAAGCCGACGATTACTACTATTGCGACAAATACCAGAACCCCATTACCAACGAAGAATATGCGCCGATTATCCGGTATGCCGAAGTGCTGCTGAATTATGCGGAAGCGGCCGCCCGCAATAACGACTCCGCCTCGGCATTGAAACTGCTGAACGCCGTACGGAACCGTTCGCTGGCAGCTCCGGAAACCGAAGCGTATACGGCTGCCGCCTGTGCCGACAAAAAGGCTTTGCTGGAAGCGATTCTGTGGGAACGCCGCATCGAGTTCCACGGGGAAGGACGCCGCTGGGAAGATATTCACCGGCTGGCAGCCGACGACTTATGCCCCTCGAACGGCATCCCGGCCAAGATTGCCTACGACAATGCCAAGAACCAGGGTGCTTTCGTAGCAAACAGCGAAGTAAAACCGGAGTGGTACGGCGGCAGTACGAAAGCGATTCCGTACACCGACAAACGGTTTATCTGGCCGATTCCGCTGAACGACTTGCTGCGCAACCCCACGCTGGCGCAACAGCAAAATGCAGGTTGGTAAAAAACAGGCTATAGTTTGTAACTGATTCGGGCCGGCTGACTTATCGAAAAGTCAGCCGGCTTTTATTTTGGCCGGCGGTTCACTTTTTCACCGGCTATTACCGGACGGGGCGCCGGCCGGTGGAAACCGTTGATTTACCTGCCGCCTCACAGAGCCGGGTGTAAAGCCCTGATAGGAATAAGCGGCTGCAGTGTAAACCGAAAGGATGTTTTAAATTTTGTTTCGTAAACCGAGTTTAGTTATAAGCGTTTAATCCGCAACCTGTGTTCAGTAGAGGTGAACCGGTAATAGAATTAAGTTTTAACCGGGTCGACCCACTTTATCGATAAGTGATACGTAATCAGCTAAAAACGGTAACATACAGCCGGTACAGGTTCAAATGGCTTACCCAATTATATTTTGACAACTATGAAAAGTTCTTTTGATAATTATGAAAAGTACTTTTGATAACTGTGAAAAGTAC
>DBGBSM010000281.1:0-2097 GCA_048468815.1 Parabacteroides sp. | reverse complement strand
CCGAAAAGAAACCCAACATCGTTTTTATACTGGCCGACGATATGGGATACGGCGACGTATCGGCCCTGAACGAAGATTCGAAAATTCACACCGAAAACATCGATTGCCTGGCGCGGCAAGGAGCTGTTTTTACGGATGCGCATTCCAGTTCGTCGGTGAGTACGCCTACGCGGTACGGTATTTTAACCGGAAGGTATAATTGGCGCTCTACTTTGAAATCGGGCGTATTATATGGCTACAGCCAGCCGATTATCGTTCCCGGACGACGAACGATGGCATCGGTATTGAAAGACCGGGGCTATCATACGGCTTGCATCGGAAAGTGGCATTTGGGCTGGGACTGGGATAACATAGAAAAAGGAATCGACAGTATCGACTACAGCAAACCGATAAAGAACGGCCCGGTTACGCTCGGTTTCGATTATTTCTACGGAATTTCCGCTTCGCTGGATATGGCTCCGTACGTATATGTGGAAAACGACCTGCCTACGGCCGTGCCCGACCATGTAACCGAAAATACCGGAATGAAGTTTTGGCGCAAAGGTCCTACCGCTCCGGATTTCGACCATGAGCAAACCCTTCCCAACCTGGTGGCGCATGCAACGAAATACATCGACGAAAGGAGTAAAGCCGGCCAGCCGTTCTTTCTTTATCTTCCTTTTCCGGCGCCTCACACTCCTATTTTGCCGATAAAGGAATTCCAGGGAAAGTCGGGGCTCAACCCGTACGGCGATTTCGTGCTGATGGTGGATTATATGGTGGGCGAGGTAATGAAGGCGGTGGATAAGGCCGGGATTGCCGACAATACGATTTTCGTGTTTACCACCGATAACGGATGCAGCCCGCAAGCCCGGTTCGAGGAACTGGCCGAAAAAGGGCATTATCCCGGATATATTTACCGGGGATATAAAGCCGATTTGTACGACGGAGGCCATCGCATTCCGTGCATCGTAAGGTGGCCGGCTAAAATCGAACCGCATACGGTAAGCCAAACGGTTTGTCTTACCGACTTTATGGCTACTTTCGCTTCCGTAGCCGGTTACGAGTTGAAAGACAACGAAGGGGAAGACAGCTACGACCTTTTGCCTTTGTTGCTTGATACGGAAGAGCCGGCTCCCATCCGGGAAGCTACCGTACATCATTCTATCGAAGGCGATTTTACGATCCGGAAAGGCGAATGGAAGTTGCTGATGTCGCCGGGTTCCGGCGGGTGGAGCTATCCTTGTCCGCGTACGGATACGGCCGTGATTAAAACGCTGCCTGCTATACAGTTGTATAATATGGCTACCGATCCGGGAGAAAAAGAAAACGTATACGATAAGCACCCTGAAATCGTTCGGGAGCTTCGCGATTTGTTGGTAAAATATATCCGGGAAGGGCGTAGCACGCCGGGCCTCCCTCAACCGAACGAAGGACCGGAAACCTGGAAACAATTGAAGTGGATAACCGGAACCGGCGATTGAGCTTATTGCCTGTAACCGGGTAATCCGCCCGATACATAGCTGAAAAAGGGATACGAATAACCTGTGCGGAACGCTTGTTTTCAAGTTCCGCGCGGGGTTCGTATCCCTTTTTATTTAATCGTATCCGGCCAGTAAAAAGCGAAAGCAACCGGCTCGTGGCGAATCGGTTGCCTTCTAGTAATTTGAAGCATTCCGCTCGTCACGCAGTTTAATTGCTAAAACGGGAGGATTTTTTATACGGCATGCTGTTGTTTTTTGTTGCCGCCGACGGTGGCAGGTTTGCCGTCGTCGGCGGCAATATTGCCAGCGACGCCGTTTATATTGCCGCCGTCGGCGGCAAACGAATTTATCTTTCGAAATAACTGATTAACGAGGCTTTTTGTATGGTATGCGCATGCAGGGCGAATCCCACTGCTGCCGGATTGATGTGGTTCGACAGGTCGATACGCGGAATGTCGAGCGCATAAACGGTAATAATATACGCATGCATCCCGTCCCCTTCCGGCGGACAAGGCCCGTCGTAACCGTATTGTCCGAAATCGTTGAAGCTTTGTACGGTTCCGGCCGGTGCTATTCCTGCCTCCGGATTGCCGGCGTTTTCCGCTAATTCGTATACATCGGCCGGAATATTGAA